>JBAXOO010000386.1:0-2334 GCA_037133235.1 Cyanobium sp. ELA507 | reverse complement strand
TGTTGAACAGCAGGCTGCGGGCCGGAATCGCAGCGGCCTTCTTGAGGTCGGCGCGGATGATCTCGTCTTCCACCTTCGGCAGCAGGATCTCCACAGGCCGGCTGTCCTGCCCGCCAGCCTGTTCTGAGGGGAGGCGCTTCTCGCCATCCAGCATCAGCGACAGCATCTTCAGCAGGTGCGACTTGCCCGAGCCAAAGAACCCCGAGATCCACACGCCATTGGCGGTGGGGTTGTGCAGGTACGCGTCGGTGAAGGCACCCAGCCCCTTGCTCACCTCACGGGTGACGACGTACTCATCCAGTTCGACCTGCAGATGGCGCTCATCGTCGGCCTTAATCACCCCGTCGATCGGGCGGTCAACCGGCTTGGCGAAGAGCCCTTGGATGGTGGTGGCAGTCATGAGCTCTTGATGTCGAAGTAGTCGAGGTTGGTGGCGCGGTAATGCGGGTTTTCGATCTTGTTGGCCGTCGTGGTGCCAAACAGGCGCAGGTAGGAGCCTCCGTCGGCGTCCTGGGAGTACTCGCCGGGGAAGAAGATCACCACCGGGTGGCGCACCATCGCCGGTTGCAGGGCTTCCAGGATCGTGTGGGTGCGCAGGAACGGGTAGATCCGCCCGGAACCGGTGATCAGGCTGATCTGGGTGTCG
Organism: Cyanobium sp. ELA507; assembly: GCA_037133235.1. Taxonomy (GTDB): domain Bacteria; phylum Cyanobacteriota; class Cyanobacteriia; order PCC-6307; family Cyanobiaceae; genus Cyanobium. The sequence goes on along the minus strand of JBAXOO010000386.1, from coordinate 1,688 downwards.
TCCCCCAGCGCCTCCATCAGCTTCGGCACCAGGGCTGTGGTGGGTTCGGCCACGTTTTGCAGGGTGTCGAACAGGTCGCTCTTGCTCCAGCTCGTTTCCTCCTGCAGCACCACATCCAGATATCCCTTGGCCTCCAGCAGCTGCAGTACGAGCTCAAACAGATCCACGTTCTTCACGCGCAGCCCCTGCTTGCGCAGGAACTGCTCGGCACCCTTCACCACCACCCGCAGCGGGTCTTCATCAGCGGGGCTGTAGGTCTGGATGAAGATCGGCACCTCCTTGGCCACCCCACGCATCTCCAGGAACTCGGGGCGGGTGAGCACCTGCTGGAGCCGCTTGTCGAGGCCGGTGACGCTGGTCATGCCGACTTCCTCATGGTCGGTGCGGCTTTCTTGGCTGCAGGCTTGGCGGCTGGCTTGGGTTTGGGCTTGGCTGGCGGATGGAGCAGGAATCCGGCCATCAGGGCCGGATCGTCGCTGCTCACCAGCTCCTGCACCTGCGTTGAGAGGAGTGGCCGCTGCACCGTGCCAAGCGTTCCCCCTTGTCCCGCCTTGCCCACCAGGAGACCGGCATCCCTGAGCATCTGCAGTAGGGCTGAACGCACCTTCTGCTGAGAGGAAGGCGCCAGGGCCGCCAGCTCAGGGTGATCACGCTCGCAGTCCTCGTAGAAGGCTGCCATGTCTGAGCGGCGCAGCACCGGGTCTTGGCTGCTGAGCTTGCTGACGAGCACCTGCCGTGTCAGGTCAGCGGCGATCTGGATGCGCTTGAGCACCGCCAGCCAGGCCATCGCACTGCGCTCATCGCTCGTGCCTTGGGCCAACAACTGCAGCTGAGGGGCGGTAAGGCACTGCAACCGCTGACGCAGCTCCGTCTCCAACACCTTGCTGCTCTTGGCCGAACGGGCCTGCAGGGCGTTGCGCTCCAGCACAGTTGCCCTCGTGAGCGCCCAGTCGCCTTCCACCTCCAGGTGGACGCCCGCGATCACAGCAGCCAGCTCCGGCCTCAGACCTGCAGCCGTGAAACTCAGGCAGTAGCGGGATACCTGCGGCGCTGGGCGGGGCAAGGAAATCAGTTGGCAGCACCGCCTCAATCCTGGCACTGGGCTGGGGGCTAAGACAGCCAAGTTGCCTGTCTCCGCATGGCGTTGGTAGCCGGAGCTTATGGCTGCCGGGGAGGGTTTGGTCTGGTTCTCCTGCGAAGGAGGAGAACGATGCAGATGGTGCATAGAAATGGCCTTGGTAGGTAGCGCAGAGATCTGCATTGCGAGGTTTGCCCATGGTTATCAGCCTGTTGGCACTGCTTGAGACCCAGCCCATGACGGTGTCGCACCCCAGAAGCAGGCGCACTCCGCCTGCAGCCAAATCGCTACTGGGGGAGGGAGTACGGGGGTGGCAGAACAGGCGATGGCGGCGGGTCGGCGGGGATCTTCCGATGGGCCATCCCTTCAATCCCTAAGGCCTTCTCTGCAGCAGCTGCTCAAACCAATCAATCACCCGTTCTTCAAGCTGATCGATACGCCGGAGCAACCGAGCCTCCAGCTGGGCTAAGGCCTCCTCGTTGACAGAGCCAGGCTGAGGTCCCGATCGGGCAAGTGCTCGGGCCCTTGTGGGCCAGGTGCCACTCTCAAACACGGTGCTCAGATAGTCCCAGGTTTTCTTCTTGGTGGGAGCGGGGCCCAGGGCGGCTTC
>JBAXOO010000385.1:0-2338 GCA_037133235.1 Cyanobium sp. ELA507 | reverse complement strand
GCTGGATGCGACCCAGCCGCACCTTCGCAGCCCGCTGCAGTGGCAGCAATACGCCCTGGCTGGCCTGAAAGCGGGTCAGCAGGGTGTGATTGGGCTGGGCCTGATCCACCAGGGTTACCCCCTCGTTGGCCTGCAGCAGCGGACGACTGCCATCCGCTGCCGGGGGGAGCTCGTCGAGGCGCAGGCCTCCGGTCCTGACCCGGTCCATCTGGTCGGCACTCACCCAGAGCTCGCACACCCCGGAGTAGAGATCGCCGATGTCCACCTTGTCGGTGGTGTAGTCCTGGGCGATCAGGCCCACGGCATCGGCCTTGATCCGTAGGTTGGTGTCCTTGGTCACGAGCACCACCGGCGGGCGGGTGCCCATTACCTGCTCGAGCCGCTGCTCAAGGGCCACCGCCAGGATGTTGTTGTCACCGTTTCCCCCCTGCAGCTCAGGCGGCAACTGGGCCAGCGTCTCGTTGCGGCAGAACACCACCTTGAGGGTGCCGCCGCTGGCTGCATCGATCGTCACCCCATCGGCCAGGTTCCCCTTCTCGCGCAGCTCATCCAGCAGCCGCGACACCAGACGGGCATTGCGGCCCTTCTCGGAGGGATCCCGCTTGAAGCGGTCGATCTCCTCCACCACCTCGATCGGCACCACCACGTGGTTGTCCTCGAAGCGGGTCAGGGCTGAGGGGTCATGCAGCAGAACATTCGTGTCAAGAACAAAGGTTTTGCGCATGCCAGTGGCCAGGCCGGATCGGCAAACCCGAACCTAGGGCCATCTCCCCATCTACGCTCCGCCCGTTCGTACCCGATGGGTGATCGGCTTGTCGCTCCTGTGCACTGTCCTGGTTCTGCTCCTTCTCTTCGGCCTCAGCCTGCTGTGGCTGGAGCTGCGTCATCGCCTGCGGCCCGCCTCGCCTCTGCGCCTGCGGCCCGGCTCCTTCGACATCCGCCGCAGCGGCGATTCGGTGGAGGTGAGCGGCGAGATCACGATCGAGAACCCCCATGGCCGCATGGAGGTATTCGTGCCGGAGATCACGGTGGATCCGGTACTGCTCGGCAAGGGAAGTCTCAGCGAAGTCAAGCGCAGCGTGTCGATCACGCCGCTGCATCCCGATGAAGAGGCCAGAGCCGACGGCTACTGGTTCGCCTACATCGTGAAGGGGCACAAGCGCACCGCCGCCCGAGTCGATCTGCGCTTCACAGCTCCCCCCGGCGTGAACGTGGCCGAGCTGCTCGACACCCTCTGGCTCGACATCCGCTGGATCAATTACGGCCCCTTCGGACGCCTGGAGCGTCGTGACGGCATCCTGGTGCCGCTTCAGCGTCCCCAGCCGATCCAAGCGGACCAGGCCTCATGGCGTGCCGGCGAGGGCTGCCGCGTGCTTCCCCTGCGCACCCATTTGCTCGGGGTACTGGACAACCCCCAAGAGGTGCTGGAGCGCTACGCCGGCTCCCTGATCCAGCCCGGTGACGTGCTCACGATTGGCGAAACGCCCCTGGCCGTGATCCAGGGCCGCTACAACCACCCTGCCAACGTGGAACCCTCTCTGCTGGCTCGCCAGCTCTGCCGGGTGTTCCACCCCACCAGCAGCCTGGCCACCGCCTGCGGCCTTCAGTCGCTGATCGATGTGGTGGGGCCCGCCCGGGTGCTCTGCGCCTGGCTGGTCGGCACCGCCCTCAAGGACGTAGGCAGCAAGGGCTGGTTCTACCGGCTCGCCGGCGACCAGGCCCGCCTCATTGACGACGTGACCGGAACCACCCCCCCCTACGACCAGACGATCGTGCTCGGTCCCCAGGACCCCCAGGCTTTCTGCGAGGCGATGGCCCGCAGCCTCGGGGTGGGCGTGGCCGTGGTCGATGTGAACGACCTGGGCAGGGTCAAGGTGTTGGCCTCCAACAGCGGCTGTGATGAGGCCCTGCTCCATCGCGCCCTGCGGCCGAACCCTGCCGGCAACGCGAATGAACGCACCCCCCTGGTGCTGGTGCGGCCCGCCTAGCTCTGGGGCACCCCCCTAAAGTGGCCAAGGATCTCCAGCCCCACACCACGCCCGGAACCTGCCGTGATACCTCCCGTCAGGTCCGACTCCCCAACCGTGAGGCTTAGCCCGCGCTCCCCTGAGACTCCCTGCCTCGTGGAGCGCCTGCAGGGCTGGCATCTGCCACTCCTCGACGACCCGGCCTTTCTCCCCCTCCACCCCCTGCTGCAGCGCACCCTGCTGCTGTCGGTGCCTCGGGGACTGGCCTCCGCCTTGGGCCGCCGTCAGTCGATGGGCTCCTTGGTGCTCGTCGCCCGGGAGAACGGGCCCGGCAGCAAGCCCACGATCCTGGGTCTGATCGTGGCCCGGCC
>JBAXOO010000384.1:0-2347 GCA_037133235.1 Cyanobium sp. ELA507 | reverse complement strand
GGGCAGGGGGCTGATCATCACGCCGCCGGTTTCCGTTTGCCACCAGGTGTCCACCACCGGGCAGCGGTTGTGGCCGATCACCTCCCGGTACCACATCCAGGCCTCGGGATTGATCGGCTCACCGACGGTGCCCAGAATCCGCAGGGAGCTCATGTCGTACTGGTCGGGCACCTCGCGACCACCCTTCATGAAGGCCCGGATCGCCGTGGGAGCCGTGTAGAAGATCGTGACCTTGTGTTTCTGGATCACCTCCCAGAAGGCACCCGGCTTGCTGGGGCGCGGTGCCCCCTCGTACATCACCGTGGTGGCGCCATTCGAAAGCGGGCCATAGACGATGTAGCTGTGGCCGGTGATCCAGCCCACATCGGCGGTGCACCAATGGATGTCGTCGTCACGGATGTCGAAGATCCACTGGAAGGTGAGGTGGGACCAAAGGTTGTAGCCGGCCGTGGTGTGCACCACCCCCTTCGGCTTGCCGGTGGAGCCGGAGGTGTAGAGCACAAACAACCGGTCTTCGCTGGCCATCGGCTCGGCCGGGCAATCGGCGCTCTGGGCCTCGACGAGCTCGTGCCACCACACGTCGCGGCCCGCCTCGAAGCCCACCTCCTGCTCGGTGCGACGCACCACCAGCACGTGCTCCACCGTGGGGCAGGCGCCATCGGCGAGGGCCGCATCTACCGCCGGCTTGAGGGCCACGGCCTTGTCCTTGCGGAAGCCGCCATCAGCGGTGATCACCAGCTTCACCTCGCCATCGATCAGGCGGTCCTGCAGGGCCTCGGCCGAAAAGCCGCCAAACACCACCGAGTGGGGGGCCCCGATGCGGGCGCAGGCCAGCATCGCGATCGCGGCCTCGGGCACCATCGGCATGTAAAGCGCCACCAGATCGCCTTTCCCCACCCCCAGGGCCTTGAGGGCGTTGGCGGCCTTGGCCACCGCGGTGTGGAGTTGGCGGTAAGTGAAAGTGCGGCTGTCGCCCGGCTCCCCCTCCCAGATCAGGGCCGTCTTGTCGGCCCGGGGGCCCTCCAGGTGGCGGTCGAGGCAGTTGTAGGCGAGGTTGGTGGTGCCGCCCTCAAACCAGCGGGCAAAGGGCGGATTGCTCCAATCCAGCACCGTGTGAAAGGGCTCAAACCAGTGCAACTGGCTGCGGGCCTGCTCCGCCCAGAAGGCATCGGGATCGCTTTCGGCCCGGGCCACCAGCTCCCGGTAAGCCGCCATTGAGCCGATCCTGGCCCGGGCCGAAAGCTCGGCCGGTGGCTCGAAGCAGCGCAGCTCGTGCAGCACCGATTCGATCGTGGGACCGGAATCGGGCGTGGCGGGAAAGGAGCCGGGAGCCTGGGACATGGGGCGGTCGCTGGGGGGTCCGGAAGCGGTAGGGCAGTGGCGGCACTGCGGTGGGGGCATTCAAACCCCGGAAGGTCCCCGGGGCCACCACAGCGCAACACCCCTGGCCCGGGGATGCCCCCTAGCCAGCGGCCAGCCGGGAAGGGCGCCGGTCCTGGGCTGCTGCACAGCGGCCTGGAGGCGTCAGGCTGGGGAGACCTGCACCCCCCCGCCCATGCCCGCCTGGCTGGTGATCGCCGCCGTGATCCTCCTGGTCGCCGTTGGGTTCAACCCCTCCAAGGAGGATTGGGCCTGGTTCCTGCGCCTGCAACGCCCCCGCTGGCTCACCTTCGAGGGCCTCATCCCCCTGATCTGGACCGCGATCTACGCCTGCTTTTACGCCTCGGCACTGATCAGCTGGCATGCGGGTGGTCGCTGGCTGCCGATGGTGGGCTACCTGGGTCTGCTGCTGCTGGTGCAGAGCTACACCCTGCTGATCTGCCGCACCCGGCGCTTGTCCAGTGGCACGGCGGTGGGCTTTGCCGGCTGGGCCTGGGGCATGGCCCTGGCGGCGGTGGTCGCCCCGCTTTCCGGCCGGGCCGCCCTGCTGCTAGTGCCCTATCTGCTCTGGAGCCCGGTGGGCACCTTCGTGACCTGGCGGATGGAGAAGCTCAACCGCTGAGGGCATCGACCCAACGATCAGGGCTGCTGATCTTTTGCTTCGCTGACAAGTGGTTCAGGCGGCGTTAAGCCTGGGGTACCGGATTGATGATTCGGACCCATGACGGACGAGCTGCCGATCACGCCCCATGCCGCCCCCAGCCTGAATGGGGACGGCGAGCTCACCTACATCGGCGACGATGGCCGTCGCTATGTAGTGGGCCTACCGCCGGATAGCGATGAGGCCAGCCTCGAACGGGTGATGGTCACCCTGCGGGATGGCAATCACCTGTTCAGTCGGATTGAGGAGCTTTGCCACCGCTGGATCGAGGCGGTGCAAAACGACGACATCGATCGCCCAGCCGCC
>JBAXOO010000383.1:0-2350 GCA_037133235.1 Cyanobium sp. ELA507 | reverse complement strand
GCCGCTAGTCGAGTCCGCGCCGGCGCGAGAGCCGGTCGCCATCGTTGAGCCACCGCACGTACCGAGGACGAGACCGACACCACCGGTGGTGCCGCCGTCGACCGCAGCCATACCGGCCCGGCCCGCGGCTCCGCCGACCGCACCGTACCGGACCGGGATGCCCACACCAACGGGGCGTCTTGTGCCCCCGACCCTGCGACTGCGGGTCGAAGACCATCGGGTCCCGGGCGCTGCGGCTCCGCCGCGTCCGGCAACGCCGGCGACTGCGGGATTGACGCGCCCCGGCGCAGCCAAGCCCGGCGTGCCGCATCAGGTCCCCAGGCCGCCCGTGGCGGCTGCGACAGGTACGCCTCGCCCGCCCATGCCGTATACGTCGGCGCGTCCTCCGGCGTCGGGCGGACCCAGGCCACTTCCGTCCCAGCCTTATCGGCCTCAGCCGGCAGGGGTGCCGCCCAGGCCGGCCTCTGGACAATTGCCGGCGCGGCCGGCTGTGGGACGCCCGGCTCCGCCGCCCCGGTCGATGGGGTCACGTCCTGCGGGACGAACGACCAGGCGGCCTTTGGGGCCAGGCGGGCGGCAGCGATCCAGACCCGGCTCACCGCCCATGCCCTGGCAACCGCGCGCCAGGCCTGCAGCGGGCGGGCCCAGCTGTTGCTGGCCGTTAGCGGCCTGGGCCCTGGAGCGGCGCTCCGCTGGGGGATGAGCCTGGGGGCCGATCGGGTTGCCGGCCAAGGGGAAGGTTCGCTCGGCCTGCGGTTGCGGCGCCAGGTGGTGCGGGCCCGCCGGGAGGGCATAAGTCGCCTGGTGCTGATCGGCAGTGACCTGCCGGAGCTGGCGGTGGAGGATTTGGAGGCGGCCTTTGCCGCCCTTGATGGCGGCGCCCCGCTGGTGCTGGGTCCGGCCAGCGATGGGGGCTATTGGTTGCTCGGCCTGGGCTGGGCAGGCGGGGCTGCCGTCCGGCACGAAGGCCCGCGGGCGCCGCGGCTCTTCGCGGGGACCTCGGGCCCGATCGCCTGGGGCAGCGAGCGGGTGCGGGAGCAGACCCTGGCCGCCGCCGCCCGCGAGGGGCTAGAAGCCACCCTTCTGCCACTGCGCGCCGACCTGGATCGCCCCTGCGACCTCGGGCGCTGGCAATGAGGCCAGAGCTGAGCGTGGTGATCGTGGCCCGCAACGAGGCGGCCCGCATGCCTGCCCTGCTGGCCGATCTAGCCCCGGCGGCCGCATGGATTCGGGAGGTGGTGGTGGCGGATGGGGCAAGCAGCGATGGCACGGCGGCCCTGGCCCGCCTGGCGGGCGCCCGGGTGGTGGCCTGCGCCCCCAGCCGCGGCGGCCAATTGGCCGCCGGAGTTGCCGCCACCGATGGGACCTGGCTGCTGCTGCTCCACGCCGATACCCGCCTACCCCTGGACTGGATCGCGGTGGTGAGCCGCGCCCAGGCGTTCGGGTTGGAGAGGGCCTGGGCCTTCCGGCTGGGGATCGACGCCGGCGGGGCTGACCTGCGGCTCGTGGAGGCGCTGGTGGCCCTCCGCAGCCGCTGGCGGAACCTTCCCTACGGCGACCAAGGGCTTCTGATCTCACGCCCCTTGCTGAAAGCGGTGGGTGGGATCGCGCCGATCCCCCTGATGGAGGACCGTGAGCTGGTGTTACGGCTGCGGCGGCGCGGCGGAATCGGGCTACTGCCGGCGACCCTGCTGGTGAGCGGGCGCCGCTGGCGACGGCTGGGGGTGGTCGGCACGGCGCTGGCCAATGGGCGCCTGCGCCGGGCCTGGCGGCGGGGGGAACGGCCCGAACAGCTGGCCGCCCGCTACAACCGCGATGGGCAGAACCGTGGCCAGGTTGGTGGTGGCGCCTAGGGGGCGTACCAAAAGGCGCAGCGGCGCTCTAGTGGCTCCAGCTCCCAGCCCTGAACCTCGTAGAAGCCCACCACCTGGGGGTCGGCAAACAGGCTCACCCGGTCGACCCCCATGGCCTGGAGCTCAGCAATCACAAAGTCCATCAGCTGTTTGCCCAGCCCCGCCCCCTGGTACAGGGGGTGGACGGCCACATCCCAGACGGTGGCATCGACGACGCCATCACCGGTGCAACGGGCAAAGCCCACAAGCCGGGGCAGCCGGGTGTCGTGGCGCCAAAGGCCCACACAAAGGAGGCTGTGCTCCAGCGCCTTGCGAACCCGGCGCAGCGGGCGACGGCTCCAGCCGACGGCATCACAGAGCTGCTCCAGTTCAAACAGGTCGATGGCGCGGTCGAAGCTGAGCACCAGGGAAAGCTGCGGATTGGGTGTGGGACACAGCCGGTGGCGCTCCCCGTAGAAGCTCAGCAGCTGGTCTGGGCTGGGGGAGGGCACCAGGTC
>JBAXOO010000382.1:0-2363 GCA_037133235.1 Cyanobium sp. ELA507 | reverse complement strand
TCGCCGGTGGCGGCCTGTTCTATTCCGTCGAGAAGGAGCTTCCCTCGGTGGGCTTCCGGGCGGTGAACGAGGGCTACAAGCAGAGCTACGGTGTCGTTGACCCCCAGTCCGAGGCGGTCCATCTCTTCGGCGGTGACGTCGATGTGGACCGCTCGATCGTCGATCTGCAGGGCCCCGAGGCCCGGGCTTCTCAGGTGGAGATGAAAGTCCGCTCAATGCGCCTCACCCTGGAGGCGGCTCTGATCAATGGCGATGCCACCGCCAACCAGGGCCGAGGTTTTGACGGCCTGGCCAAACGGCTCACTCCCGGAACGGAGATGGCCTTGAACAACGGCAGCGGGCCGCTCGATTTCGACAAGCTCGATGAGCTGATCGACTCGGTCAACTCCTACGGCGGCATGAAGTATCTGGTGATGAGCAAGGCGATGCGCCGCCAGCTCAATGCCCTCGCCAGAGCCACCGTCGGCCAGGGCGTCTACAACGTCTCCACCAACAACCTGGGCGTGATGGTGCATCACTACCAGGAGTGCCAGATCCTCACCGTCGATCGCGATGCCCAGGGCCTTGAAGTCCTCGGCTACGGAGAAGCCGGCGGCAGCAGCTCGATCTACTGCTGCACCTTTGGCGATCAGGCCGTCACCGGTCTGCAAGGCCCATTCCAAGGTCGCTACGGCATCTCTGTCCGAGACCTCGGCGAAGTCCCCGACGCCCCCGTCTTCCGCACCCGCATCGATTGGTATGTCGGCTTTGGCGTCATGCACCCCCGCTCCGCCGGCCGTCTCCACTCGATCGCTCCGATCACTTGACCTGCACCACCGAATCCATCTTCTGGAGACCGATCGATGACTCCCCTCAAGGCCAATTCCTTGTTGGATGCCGCCACCCTGCTGGTGGGCTGGACCAACCGCTCCGCCACCCGCGACAGCGAAAAAGTGTTCAGCAGCGGTGAGGTGGTGCGGCTCAACACCAAGCTCGATGCCGCCGCCCGCTTTTCCCTGCTCGTCTCCCACCCCGGCCACAGCGCTGCGGTGACGGTGGTGCTGCACTTGGCGCCCCAGCTGCGCGATGGCACCCGCGGCACCTTCGTGCCGGTGGCCACGGTTGCCGTGCCGGCCGAGGGAGGCCGGGTGGAGGCCTACATCAGCGGCCACGACATCCACCTCGATGCCGCCGATGTCGCGAACGCCGATCTGCCGGCGCTCTGCTTTGCCAAGGCCGTTGTCACCCCCTCGACGCCCGAGGGAATGGTGGTCGGCCTCACCGCCACCCTGCCGGCCTGACCATGACCCAGTCACACCCGGGGCAAATCCCTGCGGGGATGCTGCGCATCCACCAGGGCAACCAAGAGCACTACGTCTGGCCGGTGCATCTGCCGGGCTGGCTGTTGCTGGGCTGGCGGGTCGCCGGCTCCGCCAACGCTCCGGCCGCTTTGCCTGAAACCTTGGCGGCAGAGGCTGTTGCTCCTGATCCAGGCCCGGAAGTCATGGCAGAGCTCGACGGGGCCCAGCCCACCACCGGTCGCGGGAAGCGCGGGCGCCGCCGCAAGGAGGAGGAGCACCCCCAGACCGTTGAAACGTCCCCGGCAGCGATCAGCACCGCAGCCGAGGAAGAGGAGGAGCCGCCCACCGCCGCTGTTGAGACAACCCCAGCAATGATCGGTATCGCCGCTGAGGAGAGCAATGCCGCCTCCGATCCTTCGGCAGCCAGCGAACCGACGGACTCCCGATCCAGCACCGAGCTGGCAGCGGAGACAGCCACTGAGCCAGTTGACGACTCCACTGCAGAAGGGGCGGTAGCCCTCAGCGCCCTGCCCGATGACCTCTTCTCTGACCCGTTGATCTGATCCCCCTGTCTGTCGGCCATGCCTTACCCCCTCCCCGAGCAACCATCAACGGTGGGCGGGGCACGGGTGCGGCTGCTCCCTCCCATTGGCTGCCCCGGCACCGAGCAGTGGGTGCTGCCGATGGAGTTCCTCCGCTGGGAGGAACTGGGCTATCGCAAAGGCCCGGTGCCGGCGAGTGACCTGGAGCTCTTTTGGCTACCGGCCGATCGCCGCTGGAATGAACCGATCGCCTCAGCCGCCATCGAGCTGCTGATCAACCCGCGTCAGAGCATCACCGCCCCGATCTCCGTGACCTGGGGGGATGGCAACAGCGACCTGCTGCCCTGGCCCGCCACCTCCCGCCAGGCGCCGCGGCTGCGGCACGTCTACGCCCAGCGGGCTGATGTCACGGTCCAGGTGCAGCTGGGGATGCTGATCGCCGCGTTGCCCGTTGCCCTGGTCAGCTGCCCGGTACCCCCCCAGCAGCTGCTGAACAACCGCGATGGTGGCGGCGCCAGCAGCAGCGGCACCATCCAGCCCC
>JBAXOO010000381.1:0-2373 GCA_037133235.1 Cyanobium sp. ELA507 | reverse complement strand
TTCCCCCTCCCAGCTGCGGCCACCGAAGCCGCCGCGGGGGGTGAAGGGGGCCGGTTCCTCGTCGTCGAAGTAGGAGGAGCGGCGCGCCTGTTCGGTCGTCACGCCCCGAAGCCGCACGCTTTCGTAGGCGAAGAACACCGTGGTGGCGGCCAGCAGGAACTGGCCGAACTGCAGGATCGGATCGAGACGCCAGCCCTGGAAGAAGAGGATGCCGCCGCAGAGCAGGCCGATGGCGGCGAAGAAGACGTCGTAATCCCGGGCCAGGGCGGGCTTGAAGTTCCTCATGAAATAGAGGAAGGCCCCGCCCACCGCCAGCACAATGCCGACGATGCTGGCCCAATTGAGGCTGGCGTTGACCAAGGGGTTTCGCGGGTGGGGTCCCGGGCGGTGGCGAGCGTGGCTTCAGTTTAGGGACAGGGGCCATGGCACCTGCCTGCAGGCCGGCCGCCTTCCGGCTGGAAGCACCCGCCAGGTGGCGCTAAGGATCAGAGACGGCGATCCACCCGGTCGTTCTGGCTGATGAAGAACAGGGCGATCGCGATAGGGATGACCACGATCATCCCGCCATAGACAAGGCTGCTGAGGAAGTTGGAGAGGGAGGGGGTCATGCGTCGAACCAGGCAGCAAGCTGGCGGGATCTTAGGCAGCGGGTGGTGACTTCCTACGATTCACGAGCCACCGCTTAGAGCTTTGTGACGGCCGCACTGCCCCTGATCCACACCGCCCTGGGACTTCTGCTCGGCGCCTGGACCCTGCTCTTCCTGGGCCGGATCGTGTTGACCTGGTATCCCCAGGTCGATCTCAACGCGGGGGTGGCGCGGTTGGTGGGTTGGCCCACCGAGCCCGTCTTGGCGCCCACCCGCCGGCTGATCCAGCCGATCGGTGGAGTGGATGTGGCGCCGGTGGTGTGGGTAGGCCTGGTGAGCTTGCTCCGCGAGCTCTTGGTGGGCCAGCAGGGCTTGCTCACCCAGGCGATGCTCCGCGCGGCCGCCGTGGCTTGAGCCGCTGGGGAGCTGGGCGTTGCGGTTAGGGCCGGTTGCCTAGGGGGGCAGCATCTCCTGCTCCACAAACTTGGTGTAGACCTCGCCGCGTTGGAACTCAGGGCGATCCAGCAGCGCAAGGTGAAACTCAATCGTGGTGGGGATGCCGGTGATCGCGCATTCCGAGAGGGCCCGCCGCAGCCGCCGCAGGGCGTGGTCGCGGTCGACGCCCCACACGATCAACTTGCCGATCAGGGAGTCGTAAAACGGCGGGATCTCGTAGCCCGTATACACGTGGCTGTCGATCCGCACGCCCGGCCCGCCGGGAGGTAGCCAGCCGGTGATCTTGCCGGGGGCGGGGCGGAAGTTGTGGCGGGGATCCTCGGCGTTGATGCGGCACTCGATTGCATGGCCCGTCATGCGCACGTCCTCCTGGCGCATCGAGAGGGGTTCACCACCGGCGATCCGCAGCTGTTCGGCGATCAGGTCGATGCCGGTCACCATCTCGGTGACCGGGTGCTCCACCTGGATGCGGGTGTTCATCTCCATGAAGTAGAAGCCGCCGCCTCGGTCCACCAGAAACTCCACCGTGCCGGCGCCCTCGTAGCCGATGCTGCGGGCCGCCGCCACGGCCGCATCGCCCATGCGGCGGCGCAATTCGGGGTCGAGGCCGGGGCTGGGGGCTTCCTCCAGCAGTTTCTGGTGGCGCCGCTGGATCGAGCAGTCGCGTTCGCCCAGGTGCACCACGTTGCCGTGGCGATCGGCCAGCACCTGCACCTCTACGTGGCGGGGCCGGTCGATGAATTTCTCCATGTAAAGGCCGGGGTTGCCGAAGGCCGCCTCCGCTTCGCCCTGGGCCGCCTTGAAGAGGTTCTCGAGCTGATCAGGACCCGGCACCAGCCGCATGCCGCGGCCTCCACCGCCAGCCGTGGCCTTGATCATCACCGGATAGCCCATCTGATCGGCCAGCGCCGCCGCCTCCTGGGGGCTAGCGAGGAGGCCCTCGCTACCAGGAATGGTGGGCACCCCCACGGCCTGCATGGTGGCCTTGGCGGTGGATTTATCGCCCATGGCGCGGATCGATTCCGGCGAGGGCCCCACGAAGGTGATGCCGTGGTCGCGGCAGATCTCGGCGAAGCGGTCGTTTTCGGCCAGGAAGCCGTAGCCGGGGTGGATGGCGTCGGCGCCGCGGGAGGTGGCCGCCGCCAGGATGTTGGGGATATTGAGGTAGCTGCGGCTGCTGGGGGCTTCGCCCACGCACACCGCCTCATCGGCCAGCTGCACGTGCAGGGCGTTGCGATCCACCGTGCTGTGCACCGCCACGGTGGGAATTCCCAGCTCCCGGCAGGTGCGCAGGATCCGGAGGGCGATCTCGCCACGGTTGGCGATCAGC
>JBAXOO010000380.1:0-2391 GCA_037133235.1 Cyanobium sp. ELA507 | reverse complement strand
AGCAGAGGCGGTTCACCTGGTCGTAGTTGCCCTTCACCGCCATCAGGGTGGGGTTATAGATCAGGGTGCCCAGCACCTTGCCGAGTTCGAGGTCGCTGGGGATGAATACGCAGCACTCCATGCCGGCATGGGCGGCGATGGCGGCGGTGGAGTTGGCCAGGTTGCCGGTGGAGGCGCAGCTCACGGTGGTGAAACCAAGCTCACGGGCCCGGGTGAGGGCTACCGACACCACGCGATCTTTAAATGAGAGCGTCGGCATGTTGACGCCGTCATTCTTGATATAGAGGGCTTTGAGCCCGAGGCGTCGGGCCAGTCGGTTGGCCTTGAGCAGGGGGGTGAAGCCCGTGCCCACGTCGATCGGATCCCCTTCGATCGGCAGGAATTCGCGATAACGCCAGATCGAGGTCGGTCCTGCTTCGATCGTGGCGCGGCTGACGCGGCTGCGGATGGCCTCGTAGTCGTAGACCACCTCTAGGGGGCCAAAGCAGACGTCTTCGCAGACGTGGCGAGCGCTTGCTTCATAGGGGTGACCGCACTCTTTGCAGCGCAGCCCGATGAAGGTGGAGCGGGAGAGGGTGGCCGTCACGCAGGTCGCGCCGCAATGGAAAGACGCTAGCAGCGGTCTCTGGCTTGGCCGGTTTTACCCGATGTCCGAGGTCGGGTATTTGGGCTGTTGCCCTGGCGGGGCTTGACCCGTCGGCCCCCCTTCCTAGCCTCAATCGGTGAGATCTCCAGCCCCCGCCCCGATTGGCCGCCTGCAGCTGCGTCAGCTCCTGCCCCTGGCGGCGTTGCTGATTGGATTGCTCGTGCTCATCCCCCGCCTGGGGATTGAGTGGCAGTGGTTTGCCCAGTTCGATGCCCAGGGTGTGCTGCTGCGGCGCTGGCTGCTCCAGGTGCTGGCCTTTGCCCTGGTCATGGGTCTTGGGGTACCGCTCCAGCTGCAGCAGTTGCAGCGCAGCTGGCGACTCCGCCAGGCCGTGCCCTCCAAGGTGCTGCCCGCCAATCCCCTGATCGCCTTGCCGCCAACGCCCCTGGTGCTGGTTCTGGCGGCGCTGTTGATCCTGCTGGCCGGTGGACTCACCTATTTGTTGGTGCAGGCCCGCGACCTGATCGCTGCTCCCTTCAGTGGCCGCGTGATCACCGGTATTCCCGTGCTGGCTGACCTGCCCCCCTGGCTCTTCCTCAGCCTGGCGGCCGGCCTGTTGCTGCCCCTGCTGCTCTGGCCCCACACCACCCTGCGTATCACCCTCGGGGCTGCCCTGACAGCCTCCGCCACCGCCCTGGCCCGGGGATGGAGCCTCTGGTTGCCTGCCCTCCTGGCCACCCCCTTTCAGCAAAGGGATCCGGTGACCGGTTTTGACCTTGGTTTCACGGTGCTGCAACTGCCGGCCCTGCACCTGTTGGTGAGTGTGGTGATCGCTCAGGCGGCCGTGGGGCTGGCGGGCTGCTTCTGGCTCACCCTCACCGAGGGCTCCTCCCTTTCTGATTTGCGTTTTCCGGGTCTGAGTCGCCCCCAGCAGCGGGTGCTCCAGCCCCAGCTGGCGGTATTGGCCGCCATGGCGGCCCTGAGCAACGCCCTGGCTCCCTTTGACCTGATGGTTCAGGGAAGTGGCGTCGCTTCCGGCGCTGGTTTTGTGGATCTGCATGTGCGGCTGCCGCTGCGGCTGCTGCTCGCTGCCCTGCTGATGCTCACGGCAACGGGACTGTTGGTGCCTGTTCCACGGGGCTGGCTGCGGCGCGTTGCCCTGATACCCCTGGCTACCACCGCCCTGCTGGTGCCGATTGCGGAATGGATCGTGGCCCCGCTTGTGCAGCGGATGGTGGTGCAGCCGCGGGAACTGGCTATGGAGACCCCTTACCTGGAGCGCTCGATCCGGGCCACCCGCCGGGCCTTCGGACTGGAGGCCGTGCGCCAGCTCACCCTCACGCCCCGCCAGGAACTGACGGCAGCTGACCTGGAGAAGGCCCCCGGCACCTTGGCGAATATCCGCCTCTGGGATAGCAAACCCCTGCTGGCCGCCAACCGCCAGTTGCAGCAGCTGCGTTTGTATTACCGCTTTTTCTCTGCTGCCGTCGACCGCTATCCCCTGGCCAGTGATCCCCAGCGTCAGGGGTCCCAACAGGTGCTGATTTCGGCCCGAGAACTCGACACCGGCAGCCTCACCCAGGATTCGCGCACCTGGCTGAACCGCCATATGGTCTTCACCCATGGCTATGGCTTCACCGTGTCTCCGGTGAATGCCTTTGGGCCCGATGGGTTGCCGTTGTTCTTTGTCAAGGATCTCGGCCGCAGCGGCAGCGTCCAGGGCATCCCCTCCCTTGGCCTCTCCGATGCGGCGGTGCGCCAGGCCCTGCCTATGGGTCGCCCCCGCCTTTACTTCGGCTCTGCCC
>JBAXOO010000379.1:0-2392 GCA_037133235.1 Cyanobium sp. ELA507 | reverse complement strand
AGGGCCGGCGCCCGATCTCTACGTGATCAGCCGTGGTGAGGCCGCTGAGGGCCAAGCCCTTGTGCTCACCCGCGAGGGCCGCCAGGCCGGCCTGGTGGTGGAGCGCGATGCCAGCGGCGGGGCCTTCGGCAAGCAGTTCAAGCGCGCCGACCGCAGCGGCGCACCCTGGGCGGCGGTGATTGGTGACGACGAGGCGGCCGAGGGGGTGGTGTTGCTCAAGGACCTGCGGGGGGAAACAGCGGAGCGGCGGTTCACCCCGGATCAGCTGGTGGAACTCTTGAAGCGGGACGGTGCGCCCCCGCACCATGACCGCTGATCTCCTTCCTACGCTCCACCCATGGGTTATGTGCATGCCACGATTGCTCTGAGCAACCCTCGCCGGCCAGAGCTTGATCCCCTGCCGGTGAGCGCCCGTGCCGACAGCGGTGCCCTGATGCTCTGCATCCCGGCTGCTCTGGCGGCGGCCCTTCAGGTCCAGCAGGAGTCGATCCGGGAGGTGAGCGTGGCCGATGGCCGGATGCTGCAGGTGCCGTATGTGGGGCCGTTGCGGGTGGATTTTGAAGGCCGCTGTTGCTTCGTGGGTGCTTTGGTGCTGGGCGATGAGGTGTTGCTGGGGGCCGTGCCCATGGAAGACATGGATCTGATCGTCAACCCGGCCCGTCAGCGGCTGGAGGCGGACCCTCGCAGTCCCCACATGCCGCATGCCCTGGTTTGAGTGGTCTGAGCGTTCTGAGAGGAGGCTGGCCTCCACATCAGCAGTAGCCACAAAAAAGCGGTCCCTGCGGACCGCCCGGCGTGTGAGGTGGTGAAGGGCAGGCCTGGATCAGGCTGAACCCACACCCACGTAAGCGCCATAGAAAAAGAGACCGACCACGAACAGCACAGCCATGCCGCCGGCAGTGGCCACCAGCCAGAGGGGTAGGACGCCTTCGGTCCAACGGCTTTTCCAGGCCACGGCAGGTCGACCATCGGGTAGGCGATCCGGGATCCGGCCGTCGGGAAGGGAGGATTTCTTGCCACTCATCAGGGAACCTCGTGGTCAGGGAGAAGGGCTGGGATCCCTTGGGGGATCTCTTGGGGTGATGGATGAATCCGGGAAGGACTCAGTTGAAGAAGTAGCTGGTGAACAAAATGCCGGTCACGAAGATCAGCAGCAGACCCAGGTAGAGGCTGGTGCGGTTGAGTTCGACCGGCAGGGTGTTGGGGTTCTTGTTGCGTTGAAGGCCCATCGGATCAGCGGCGAACGAACTGCATGGCCGCCAGCGCACCCAGGAAAAACACCGTGGGAACGCCGAGGGCGTGAATCGATAGCCAGCGCACCGTGAAGATCGGGTAATTGCGCGGCGTGGTGGGGGCGGAGGATTGGGTCATGGCTTATTTCAGGCGCTGGTCGAGCTGGGTTTTGCCTTCGTAGCGCTGGCTCACCACCGGAGCCTTGCTCTCCTGGACCTGGAAGTAGGCATCGGGCCGGGGGGTGCCGAAGGCGTCGTACGCCAGACCCGTGGACACGAACAGGAAGCCCGCCAAGAAGATGGAAGGCAGTGTCACCGCATGGATGACCCAGTAGCGGATGCTCGTGATGATTTCAAAGAACGGGCGTTCACCCGTTGAGCCGGCAGCCATGGCAACAAGCACTCAGCGGATCGATCCTAGGGGTCGCCCTGCTGGCCTCGGGGCCTGCCCGGCGGGTTGGTTACAGAGGGATGCAGTTGGCGGAAAGGGCCGTGGGCCTCAGCCCACCCAGCGCAGCAGGGATCCCCGCTCGCCCAGCACGAAGCCCTTGCCATCGGGGGTGAAGGTGATGCGGCTGAAGTTGGTGGGCTGCTGCTTGCCCACCGGATCCTTCTGCCAGCTCTTGCCGCCGTCCTGGCTCACCAGCAGGGTGCCATTGCCGCCGCCCGCCCAGATGGCGCCGCGGGGATCCCAGGCCATGTCGAGGTAGCCGTAGCCATTGGTGATCGGAATCACGGGCTTGCTCCAGCTTTCAGGATCGGCCAGATCGGGGTTGAAGCGCAGCTGGGCGCCCCGGGCCAGCATCCAGAGGGAGCCGTCGGGCTGGAAGCCCATCGATTGCAACCGTTGGCTGCTTTCGCGCCGGTGCTGTTGCCAGGTGCCCTGGCCCGGATCCCAGGTGGAGAAGAAGTTGCCAAGGCCGCTCACACTCACATAGTGACCATCGCTGGAGCGGCGCAGGTCACGCACGGCGCCGGCGGCGTCGCTCACCAAGGCCTGCCAGCTGTTGCCGGAATCGGCGGTGCGATACACGGCCCCCACGTTGGTGGCCAGCTCCGCCTGGTTCGGCCCGAGGGCCTGCACGAGGTAGGGCTCGCCGGGAAGCTTGGTGTCGAGGAAGAGGCGGCTCCAGCTGTGGCCCCGGTCGGTGCTGTGGAGC
>JBAXOO010000378.1:0-2392 GCA_037133235.1 Cyanobium sp. ELA507 | reverse complement strand
TCCCGTCCATGACCATGCAGTTCCTGCTGCAGGACTTCGATATCCGTCGCCTGGGAGACAAAGGAATAGCTCACAATGTCGGCATGGGCTGCCGCGAAGGCAAGATTGGTGCGATCTCGGCTCGTGAGGGCGGGGATCGTCAGCCTGCTGTCGCGGAAGTTGATCCCCTTTTCGGCGCGTAGCCGGCTGCCCTTCGGCCGCGCTTGGGTGATTTCAAGCTCCACGGCCCCGGGGCGGACCTCGCGAATCAGCCCGGCGATCCTGCCCTCATCAAACAACACACGCTCTCCCACCTGCAAATCAATAAGCGCCTCGGGCACGGTGCAGTTGATCCCCCCCCTGATCCCCAACACTTTTTGGTCTGCTCCGCTGGAGGTCAGCCACAGCCTGTCGCCGCGCCGCAGAAGCACGTCCCCTTCCTGGTCTGGAAGATCGCCAACAACAATCTTTCCAGGACCTCCTTCCTGGAGGAACTCAAGTCCAGTGGTGAAATGGCAGCGTTGATTGCAGCTGAGCAGGAGACCCCGCTGGAGGCGATCCACCACGGTGAGTTCCCGCCAGCGGCCTGAAGAGTCTCTCGCCCGCAGACGATCCCCGATCGTCAGGGTTTCCCAGCCCTCGTTGCGGATCGGCAGCAGATCCACTGGCGCCACATCCGGTTGGCGGTCGGGCGGAATATCAGCCCCTTCCATGGGCACAGCCAGGATCCTGGCGCTCTGCAGCAACGTTCCGTATCGGTTGCGTTGGGGCCTGACGTCCACCACCCCAGGCTGGCAAGGCAGGGCGCCGATGCGGATCTTGGGTCCAGCCAGATCCATCGCGATGCGCACATCCCTTCCGGTGGCTGCGGCGGCGGATCGCACAAGGGTCACGAGGTTGTTCCAAACTTCGGGTCCGTCGTGAGCGCAGTTGATACGGGCGATGTTCATGCCTGCCTCGACCAGTTCCGCGATCAGAGCTGCCTGCTCGGTGGGGAGGGCAGGCAGGGTGACCATGATCGCCGCTGTCCTCGTTCTGGATTCCTCTCCCAGGTTCCCTCCGAGAAGACGCTCTCCATGGGCCTGCATGAGGGCCTGGCCTCCAAGGCTGGAGGGTGCCGCCGAAGGACTCGACGGTTCCGCTGGCAGGCCTTCGAGCTTCTGGAGCACCCCGATCACGGTCGAGAGGCTGGCATGCAGATGGCCATCACAGCCCCCCAGGGAACAAAGGCCGGCTTCTCGCATCGCCAGCTGCAGGCCGGGATGGTTGTTGCGATGGAAGGCGATGAAATGCAGCAGATTGATGGCACTGGCCTGGAAGCGCGGAGCGATGGCCGCGAGCGTGACCTGCTCCTCGATCTCGATGCGCTCCATGGCATCGCGCAGCGTTTTGAGCTCGTCCAACAGCCGTCGATTGCGTGATGCGGGATCCGTGGCAGGGGCAACGACGGTCAAGGCCGGGTCTCCATCAGAGCAAAAGCTGGATCTGGTGCTTAAGGGGGACAGCTGTTGTAACCGGTGGGAAGGCCGCGCAGCAACTCTGCCTGTCTAGCCAGAAAACCGTAGCGGGCGTTCCGGGCGTGAAAGGAATAGTCTGCCAGGGAAAATTAACCCAGACAAAACCCTCAGTAGACAGGATTATTGACACAACATTTTGTCTTCACCACCGACCTGGATCTGGCCCAATCCAAGCTGTCATTCCAGTTCAAGCTGCTCAAACAGCCTGGCTTGATCCGCGCCTGCCAGGAGATCCTTTGGCTTGACGACTGCCTCAAGCTCAACGGAGCGTCCGGAGGACATTGACACAGCCGGCCGGACCCTCGCTCGGCTGTGTCTGCTGCAGGCCGTTGAGGCCACCTGTCACCGGCGGCTGGAGTCTGGCCTCAACTCACCTGTTCGGTGACGAAGTCGCGGTTCAGCAGGTCGCACACCTCAAGGATCTGCTCGGCACGCGCTGTGGTGAAGTGCAGCTGCTCTGCCAGGACTGCCAGGAACTGTTGCTCCTGGGGAGCCACGATCCGATCGCAGTGGATCAGCTGGCAGGCCAGGGCGAAGGCCATCTCCTGCTGCTCCGAGCTGAGCAGCGGGGCCGCGCTAGCGATCAGCCCTTGCCACGACTCCTCCCGGAAGCGCTTGAGCAGACCGGAGATCAACAGCCCGAAGGCGTAGGGCTCCATTTCCCGGTAAGCCGTACGCCCCATCAGCTGCTCCCGGATCACCCGGGCTTCGTCCTTGCCGAAGGTCTGGTCGCAGCACACCGCCGCCAGGGGGATGGCGGCAAAGGCTTCAAGCGTGGTCATCGGGAGGCTCATGGCGGTGGCAGTGAACGCACCTCTTCAGGGTGCCGACACTTTTGGTGGCGCTCGTTAAGGCTTGGTCAAGCTCAGGGCACTCGAACGCTCCTGTTCATCCAG
>JBAXOO010000377.1:0-2393 GCA_037133235.1 Cyanobium sp. ELA507 | reverse complement strand
GCCAGCTTCTTCTCGGCGCGGGGCTTGATCCGCAGCGAAGCCCAGCGGATCGCCCGCTCGGCGATCGC
The DNA here is from genome assembly GCA_037133235.1 of Cyanobium sp. ELA507. Taxonomy (GTDB): domain Bacteria; phylum Cyanobacteriota; class Cyanobacteriia; order PCC-6307; family Cyanobiaceae; genus Cyanobium. Next base: position 2,325 of record JBAXOO010000377.1, on the reverse strand, counting down.
ATCGACCCGGTCCTGCAGGGTGTGGGCCTTGCCGGTGGCGTCGTCGCGCCCCGAAAGCACGATCGGCTCGATGGCGCCATCGAGTTCGGGGATGGCGATCTGCAGGGCTACCTGCACCGGGTGCAGGCCCAGGTCGCTCTCCTCCCACTCCTGGGTGGTCTGGAACACCAGCGGCAGGGCCACCATGTAGGGGCAGTTGAGGCGCTTGAGGGACTCGATCGCCTTGGGGTGGTCCTGGCGGGCCGGGCCGCCCACCAGGGCGAAGCCGGTGAGGCTCACCACCCCATTCACCAAAGGCACCTCGGGATTGAGCGGGTCGTAGAAGAAGGCATTGACCGGCTTGGAGAAATCCAGGCCGCCGCAGAACACCGGGATCACCGAGGCGCCGCGATATTCCAGCTCCTGGATCACGGCCACGTAATGGGCCTCATCGCCGGTCACGATGTGGCTGCGCTGCAGCACAAGCCCGATCACCGGGCCCTTGCGGGCCTTCTCGGAGAGGTCACTGCGGCTGGCGCTCCAGTTGAGGTACTCCTTGAGGTCCTCGAACATCCCCGGAGCCAGTGGGTGCCAGATGCCCAGATCGGGGAACACCACCGGATCGGCCACCAAGAGGGCGGGCCTGTCCCCTTCGCTGCGGGGAAAGACGTATTTGTCGGCCAGCATCAAGAGGAAGTTACGCAGGTTGTCCGGCGTTCCCCCTAACCAATATTGAAAGCTGAGCATGAAGGAGCGGGCATCCTGCGCCTTCTCCACCGGCAGGTACTTGAGCACCGACGGCAGGGTGTTGAGCAGCTTGAGCATCGCGTCCTGGAACCCCGCCGAGGAGCCGCCCTTCTCCTTGCGCTTCTTCATGAACTGGGCGATGGCGCTCTTGCTCTGTCCGAGTTGGGCCATCGAGAAGGTGCCCAGCTTGTTGAGGCGCATCACCTCGGGCATCGAGGGGAACACCACCGCCGCCTTGAGCCGGTCCCGGTGGGGCGCCACGGCCTCTACTACCTTTTGGGCCAGGTCCTCGATGAAGATCAGGGAGGCGATGAACACATCGGCCGCCGCCACGTCGGCGCAGAAATCGGCGTAGTTCTGGGGGTCGCGCAGCTCCTCGATCAGGTAGCCGCTCAGCTCGATCGCCAGGGCGCCGTTGTTGTCATTGATCGCCTTGGCGGCGGTGGTGAGGGCGTTCTGGTACTGGGGCTCGAGCACCACGTACACCGCCTTCATCACGGCCCTTCCCTCGGCGGCGGTCCCTCTAGCAGGGCTGACCCGGCGGTTGGAGGAGCGGACCTGCGTGAACATGCGAGCCGAGGATTGAGCAATGTGAAGGAGCCTACGAAGCGGTGCCCGTCTGTGCGAGAGGAGCGGCAAAGGCGTTACAGGAGTTGCGGCGGCGTGCTGATCCGCCCATAGCCCAGGCGGGAGAGCAGGGGCCCGGCCATCGCCGTGGTGATCAGGGCCATCAGCACCCCCATGGTGAACAGCTGGGGCGTGATCACCCCGAGGGAGAGGCCCACGTTGAGCACCACCAGTTCGGTGAGGCCGCGAGTGTTCATCAGCCAGCCCAGGGCCTGGGCCTCCCGCCGCGTCACGCCGCTGGCCCGGGCCACGGCCCAGGTGCCGATGAACTTGCCTGCCACCGCTACCAGCAGCAGCAGGGCGGCCGCCAGGGCGAGCGCCGGAGTGTTGAGGCTGCCGATGCGGGTGTTCAGGCCGCTCATGGCAAAAAAGAGCGGCAGCAGCAGCCGCAATACCACCGTTTCCAGGCGCAGGGCCAGCCAGCGGTGCAGGACCTCGCTGCGCGGCATCGCCAGGCCCCAGAGGAAGGCCCCGAAGATCACATGCACCCCGATCAGCTCGGTGGCCACGCCGCTGAGCAGGGCACCGCTGAACACCAGTGTCTGCAGTAGTTCGCCGGGGGCCTCGCCGCGGCGATGGCGGCGCTCCATCCAGCGGCGCAGGGGGGCGGTGGCCAGCAGCAGCGCCGTGGCGAAGAGGGCCGTGCCGACCAGGGTGGGTAGGGCCCCCAGGGCGGAACCGGAGCGGCTGAAGGCCACCACCGCCGCCAGCAGGCTCCAGCCCACCACGTCGTCGAGGGCGGCCGCCGTGATCGCCAGCGCCCCCAGGGGCTGGCCCATCAGGTTGCGCTCCGCCAGGATCCGAGCCAGCACCGGAAAGGCGGTGATCGCCATGGCCGTGCCCATGAACAGGGCCCCGGCCACGCTGTGGTCACCCGGCAGCAGATCCGGCTGCCAACCCTCGAACCCATTGGCCAGGGCAAGCCCCAGCAGCAGCGGCAGCAGCACCCCCACCGTGGTCACTCGGCTGGCC
>JBAXOO010000376.1:0-2405 GCA_037133235.1 Cyanobium sp. ELA507 | reverse complement strand
AAATCGCTGAACACCAGCCGGGAGGGGCCATGCACCCGCTCGATCCAGTCGGTGAGCTGGCCGGCATTGGCCACCGTGGCCGAGAGGGCCACCAGCTGCACCGAGGGGGGGCAATGGATGATCGATTCCTCCCAGACCGTGCCGCGCTGGGAATCATTCATGTAGTGGCACTCATCGAGCACCACGGCCTCCACCTCATGCAAAGGATCGTCGGACTCGCGATCGATCTCCGCATAGAGCATGTTGCGGAAAATCTCGGTGGTCATCACCACGATGCGGGCCTCGCGGTTGAGGCTCAGGTCGCCGGTGAGCAGGCCCACGTTTTCGGCGCCGAACTGGTGGCGGAAATCGCGCAGCTTCTGGTTGGAGAGGGCCTTGAGCGGCGTTGTATAGAAAACCTTGCGCCCATGGGCCAAGGCCCGGTAGATGGCGTACTCGCCCACCAGGGTCTTGCCGGAGCCGGTGGGGGCGCTCACCACCACCGAGTGGCCGATGTTGAGGGCATCGATCGCTTCGAGCTGGAAGGGATCGAGCGGAAAGGGGAAAAGCTCGCCCAGGGGCGGCACGGAGCCGGTGGTGGGGCGATCACTCATGGCCTGATCTTATGGGGCGGGCGCGCGGCTCGTTCGCGTGGCGATGCGGTGGGGCGACCCTGGCCTGGGGACAAGATCCCCGTTGATGAAGGCCTTGTCGTGATCGACGTCGAGACCGCGTAGCGGCAGTGGCATCAGCATCTACAGCACCTGCCGTTTCGCCATGGTTCACTGCGTGGGGCTCAGCGGCAGGCCGATTTGCTGGCTGAGGGTGAGCGTTGATCGCCTCGGATCAAACCGCCGCCACTCCCTGTCTGTAGCGGCATCAGCAGCCAGGCATTGCCCTTTTGTGACGCGGGAATCGGTGGCTGTCCCAGAGCAGACCAGCAACTCCGGTTCGCCGAAGTTATCCAGCCCCCAAGCCAGATGCTGTCCGTGGAACAACCCTTCGGGCGGTCGGGTCAGCAGTGGCATCGTCGCCCTAAGTTCCACCGCACCATACCCCTGCGGGATATACACCAGGATCGAGCGATTGACCGATTCACCAGGATCGATCATATCGTCATCAAACAGGCGCCCTACCGCAAGTAACTCCCCCGGAGTGCTGGTGACGCCTCGTTCGGCTTGCTGTAAGCCCACCTCTTTCAATGCCTGATTGGATTCCTGTCGGAATAGGCGATCGCTGCGCACCATCGATCCCGGCCGCGGCTCTCTGTTGATTCCACTCACATACCAGATGTTCGCCAGTGGGTACACACGGCGGCTGCTTTCATTGGTGGCCTTGACCTCCAGGATCATCTCCAGTCCGTCCGCCCTGGCAGGGCGATCCGGCACCGGCCTGAGGGATGCTTCCAGATTGAGGTTGGCTGGCTGCCAGGAGGGCACCAGGATGTCCTTCCACACAAAGGTGTAAACACCCCAGGCTGCGGCGATCAGGATGCCTCCGGAGCGGATCCATTCGTGCATCAGGGGGGAGCGGCTCCAGGCGGGCGGTCGCAACCTGGCCCGCCCAGAACCGCTTCCCGGCATCCGTGCTTGGCTCACCTTGTGATCAGGCGATGGGTTGCGCTCCCGATCGATCGCCATCGTTCAGTTGGTGGCGACGCTGCGGGGGCAGTGCCGCTTGGGCAGGGGCCTGCATTGGCTGTTGAAGGCGCCGAGCAGGCTGCTGAAGCCCCGCTCTGGTGGCGGCAGCTGATCGACCTTGGCCAGCAGGGCCGGATCAGGCACCGCGCCCCTGACCAGGGCGGCCATATCGCTCGCCCCGCAGGAGGGGGTGGCTGTGGCCCCCAAGCCGGTGAGCAGCGCATAGCCTCGCTGACTGGCCGTGCCCACCGCATCGCGATAGCGATCGCCATAGGCCGCACGGGCGGCGAACAGCAGGGGGGTGGCATCCGAGGAGGCCTGGCGGGCCGGAGTGGCACCGAGCAGCACTCCTCCCTGACAGGTGGCTTGCAGCGTGCGCAACGCAGGGGATGCCGCGCCATCCGCCGCCATAGGCAGCAGCCGTTCTGCCAGGCCGATGGCGATCCAGTAGGACACCAGCAAGCGACCCTGAGATGACGGAGCTTTGCCGTAGGCGTCCGCCAGAAGATCCTGATCCAGCACCACCTCACCGCTGGTGTCGCAGAAGGCGGCCGTGGCGGCCGGGCGGAGGGGCGGCGCCTTGGGGTTGCAGGTGCCTGCCACCGAGGCCCCCGGCTGCAGCAGCCTCACCCTGGGGAACGGCAGGGCGGCGGTGGTGGGATCAGCGGCCCAGGCCTGGCGCAGTTGGCCGGTGGCGGCGGTCACGGCCACGCTCAGATCCGCACCGCTGGCGGCAGCAGGCTGGGCACGGCCGGCTGGTGCCAGCAGCAGGGCCAGCACAGCCAC
>JBAXOO010000375.1:0-2406 GCA_037133235.1 Cyanobium sp. ELA507 | reverse complement strand
GACCTGCACCAGGCATTGCTGGGCGCGGCGGTAGAGGTCATTGCGAACGACTAGCACCGCGAGGGGATCGCGGCAGACGGGGCTGCAGAGGAACAGGCGCAGGGCCCGGTATTTGGCCCGCTCGATCTGTGCAGCGTCGCCATGGGCGGGTGGTGGTGAAGACGCTGGGTTGGCCTGTGGCTGTTGTTCCTGGGGCCTCCCTGTGCTTGTCCCTTTGGCCCTGGGGGGGTGTAGCTGAGGCACCACCCCCAGGGCCTCCTGAAGCCGCCGCTCTGCCCGCTCCCGCAGGGCCCCGGGTGGCAAGACGGCCAGCAGCTCTCTGGCCTGGGCCTCGCAGCGCTGCAGCACCGACAGGTTGTCGGCGTCGGCGCTCAGGGGTGCCAGGAGCTGATCGAGTTCCCACTGGAGCCAGTGGCGGGCCTGCTCGATCGGGCGGCGCAGGGCATCGGGGCCATGGCTGCGGATCAAGCCATCGGGATCGGTGCCGGTTGGCAGCTCCACCACCGCCAGCTCCAGGCCTGAGCCGATCAACGCCGAGCGGAGTCCAGTGATCAACTTCCCGGTGGCCCGTGTCCCAGCCCCATCCCCATCAAAGACCACCAACAACCGCCGTGCACCGCGTCGCTGCAACAGCTGCAGTTGCTCCAGCGTCAGCGCGGTCCCCATGGCCGCTACGGCGTTGCCAAACCCCGCCTGATGGAGCTGGATGACATCGAGGGGCCCCTCCACCAACAGGGCCTCGCCCGTGCTGTGGATGGCTGCGGCGGCCTGGTCGAGGCCAAAGAGCAGCTGCGATTTCTGGAACAGCAGATCGGCTGAGCTGTTGCGGTACTTGGGTTCCTCGCCATTGAGGGAACGACCCGAGAAGCCGCAACAGCGGCCCTGACCATCACGGATGGGGAGCATCAGCCGGCTGGCATTGAGGCCAAGCCGCCAGGCGATGGCGGTGTCGGGGCTGATTCCTCGCTGCTGGAGGTAGAGGGCAGCGGCTCCTGAGGTCTGCAGATCGCTAACCAGGGCCTGGTGGAACTCCTCCTCCTGCTGGCTGCGCCACTCCCGAAGACGCTGCCTTTCCTGGTGCTCAGCCTCGGCCCTGGCGGCGGCCTCGGGGTCCTGCTCCGGCAGGGGGATGGCGTAACGCCGGGCCAATTCCTCCACCGCCTCGCGGAAGCTGAGGCCCTGGCGGTCTTCCAGCCAAGCGATCGGATCGGCTCCTCGGTTGCACACAAAGCAATGCACCCGGTTGCGCTCGGGGTTGACCGTCAGCGAGGGCCTGCGGTCTTGATGCCAGGGGCAGGTGGCCAGGTAGCCACTGCCGGAGCGCCGCAGCTCCGAGAGGGGGAACAGATCGGCGATGCGGGCCTGGCTGCGTACTGCCTCGATCAGGGAGTCCGGCAGAGCGCTGGATCGTTGGTGGGCAGGTGGCTTTGGTTGGCGGCCTTGAGCCGGTGTTGGAGCTTGATGGCGTCCAGAAGCAGCTGGGCGTTGTGGGCGGCTGCCACGGCTGCCTGTCGCCGTCTCGGCTGCCCCTGGAGCTCCATCGGGTGCTCCGCTACCCCCTGCCCCCCTGTGGGCCACCACTGGCTTGGCACCGGGACCGCTCCCACCGCTGATGGGGTTGCTCATGGAACCTCCACCCCCGGGTAGAGCTGGCTGCCGCAGAAGGCGAGGCGGGCCTCATCCGCCTCCAGGTAGCAATGGGCCCGGTCGATGCGGATCACCGTGCGGGACAGATCCAGATCGGACGGCTGGCCGTGGCGGAACTTGCCGTGGTGCACCTCCAGCACCCCCTTGGCTGGTGGCGGCCCATCACCGGGTTTGGGGCGATCGATCAGCCACACCGCCGAGGCATAACGCTCCAACTCCGAGGTGCCCGCTAGGTGGGAGACATCGGGACCCGATGGCGATCCATAGGCGCCCCGATTGAGCTGGGCGACGATCAGGATGTCGAGGTCGCAGCGGCCCGCCAAGGCCTTGAGAGCCATCGCGCGGGCGGCCAGTTCGGCGGTGGTGTTCGGCCCGTAGCCGGGGCTTGCGCCCATGGCGTGGAAGTGATCGAGCACCACCACCGAGAGGTCGGGATGGCTGCTCTTGCTGTCCTCCACCAAGGCGCAGACGTCCTCGACGGTGGCGCCAAAGCGCGATTCGTAGAGCACCTCCCCCATCGGCTGGCCATTGGGCTGGAGGCCGGCCTCAAAGGAGGCGTGCCAGCGCTCAAGGCGTTCGAGGTCCTCACCGGCGATCAAGCGGCCCCGGCCCTCCAGGTCGCTGGTGGAATACAGCGGCGCGGCCATGCCCATGGCGCGGCGGCAATAGTTGGCTATCAGCCTGGCCAGGATCGCCTCGCGGGTGAGCTCACAGGAGAGCACCAGCAGCGAGGCGCCATTGCAGGCCAGGCCCATGGCG
>JBAXOO010000374.1:0-2407 GCA_037133235.1 Cyanobium sp. ELA507 | reverse complement strand
TCGATGCTGGGCCTGGTGATCAGCCCCAACCTGCTCGAGATCTACGTGTTCTGGGAGCTGGTGGGGATGTGCTCCTACCTGCTGGTGGGCTTCTGGTACGACCGCGACGGCGCCGCCAACGCTGCCCAAAAGGCCTTCGTGGTCAACCGGGTCGGTGACTTTGGCCTGCTGCTCGGAATCCTGGGCCTGTTTTGGGCCACCGGCAGCTTCGGCTTTGAGGAGATCGGCAGCCGGTTGCAGGCGGCGGTGGCGGGGGGCAGCCTCCCGGCCGGCATCGCCGTGCTGCTCTGTCTGCTGGTGTTCATGGGGCCGATGGCCAAGTCGGCCCAGTTCCCCCTGCACGTGTGGCTTCCCGATGCGATGGAGGGCCCCACGCCGATCTCGGCCCTGATCCACGCCGCCACGATGGTGGCGGCCGGGGTGTTCTTGGTGGCTCGACTGCAGCCCGTCTACGAGCCTTTCCCGGTGGTGCAGCTGGTGATCGCCGTGGTTGGCACCATCACCCTGTTTCTGGGGGCCTCGGTCGCCCTCACCCAGCAGGACCTCAAGAAAGGGCTGGCCTACAGCACCGTGAGCCAGCTGGGTTACATGATGCTGGCGATGGGCTGTGGAGCCCCGGTGGCGGGCATGTTCCACCTGGTGACCCACGCCTTCTTCAAGGCGATGCTTTTCCTTGGTTCGGGGTCGGTGATCCACGCCATGGAGGAGGTGGTGGGCCACGAGCCGGTGCTCGCCCAGGACATGCGGTTGATGGGCGGCCTGCGCCGCTATATGCCGATCACCGCGTTCACCTTCCTGATCGGATGCGTCGCCATCGCCGGCATCCCGCCGCTGGCCGGCTTCTGGAGCAAGGACGAGATCCTGGGCCAGGCCTTCAACACCTATCCGGTGCTCTGGGCGGCCGGCTTCATCACCGCCGGCATGACCGCCTTCTACATGTTCCGCCTGTACTTCCTGACGTTTGAGGGCAGCTTCCGCGGCAACGACAAAGCCCTCCAGGCCAAGCTCCTTAGCGCAGCCGGCAAGGGCAGCGGCGAGGGTTCCGACGAAGAGCATGGCCACCACGCCGACCACCCTCACGAATCCGGCTGGCAGATGGCCATGCCCTTGGTGGTGCTGGCCGTGCCTTCCGTGCTGATCGGCCTGCTGGGTACCCCCTGGAACAGCCGCTTCGCCCACCTGCTCGATCCCCGCGAGGCCGCCGAAATGGCCGAGCACTTCTCCTGGGGTGAGTTTCTACCCCTTGCCGGCGCCTCGGTAGCGATCTCCGTGGCAGGAATCAGCCTGGCGGTGCTGGCCTATTACCTGCACCGCATCGACCTAGGCCAAGCCGTGGCAGCACGGTTCCCGGCCGTGAATGCCTTCTTTGCCAATAAATGGTATCTCGATGCCATCAACGACAAAATCTTTGTGCAGGGCAGCCGCAAGCTGGCCAAGCAGGTGCTGGAGGTGGATTCCAAGGTGGTGGATGGCGTGGTGAACCTCACCGGCCTGCTCACCCTCGGCAGCGGCGAAGGCCTCAAATATTTCGAAACCGGCCGCGCCCAGTTCTATGCCCTGATCGTGTTTGGCGGCGTCATCGCCATGGTGGTGCTGTTCAGCGCTTTTGGCTGAGAGCCGCGGGGACTGTCCTGCAAAGCAGCGGAGTTTTCGATCAGCTCTCGATCCGATCGCGGCCTCCTTTGCAACACAAACCGGCATACATCTCGTAAACTTCCTTGCATCACGTCTGTGACGTTCCATGAGTGCTGTCAGCCTCCGACTTCCAGACCACCTGGAGCAACAGCTCAGTGAGGAAGCGCGACTCAGTGGCCAACCCCGCTCCCAGCTGCTGCGCGAGGCCTTGGAAACCCTGCTCTCCCAGCGGCGGGAAGAACGGGCGCAGGCGGCCCTGAGGCTGGCCGCAGAGGCTTTGGCCAGCGATGCGGGCGCCTGTGCGGAGGTCCGGGAGATGGCCGCCGATTTCCTGATGGCTGAAAACGAGGCCCTGTCCGGGGCTGAGGAGCCTGCGAACGCGACCACGACCTCGACGCCGACCAAACCGTGGTGGCGCTGATGCGCCGCGGCGAGGTGTGGGTGGCACGCCTCAACCCCAATCAGGGGGCTGAGGTGGGCAAGGTGCGGCCGGTGGTGTTGATGCAGGCCGATGCGCTCACCGAAGCGGGACTCGCCACCCTGCTGGTGGTGCCCCTCACCAGCCAACGGCGCCGCGGCGCCGAAGCCCTGCGGGTGTTGATCCCCGCGCGCGACCGGTTGCTGCGCGAGTGCTGGGCCATGGCCGAGCAACCCCGAGCCCTGGACCGCAACCGCATTGGCGAAGGGCCCCTCACCCGGCTCAGCGCCGACGAAATGGCAGCTCTGGAGCAGGCGTTACGGGCTGGGCTGGGATTGGCCGGCAGCTGATGGC
>JBAXOO010000373.1:0-2412 GCA_037133235.1 Cyanobium sp. ELA507 | reverse complement strand
GGCCATAACCGCCACCGCCGCCACTGCGGGGTTCGGCCTTGTTGATGCGGAGGGGACGGCCCATCAACTCAGCGCCTTGGAGCCCATCGATCGCCTTGGTTTCGAGCTCAGGGTCGGCCATCTCCACGAAGGCAAACCCACGCTTGCGACCCGTATCCCGCTCTAGGGGGAGGGAACAGTTGACCACTTCGCCGAAGGGGGCGAACAATTCGGTCACGTCTTCCTGCTCAGCGCGGAAGGGAAGATTGCCAACAAAGATGCTCACGGAAGTCCAGGGGGGACTGGAGGGCGCGGGGTGCGCCAATGACCCGACAATGTTAGAACGGCGGGTGGATCAATCCGCCGATTCCGTGGGGCTGCTTCATGGTGTGATGACAGCAGATCCGCCCCCACTATCGGGCCCGATTCGCTGGCGGGCATAGGCCAGCTGCAAAGCCACCTGCTCAAAGCCCGTGCCACCTTCGCTGCGGCGGGCCGCCACCACTTGGCGGGGCTCGATGGCGGCATAGATGTCGGCCCCAAAGGCCGGGTGGAGGGCCTGCCAGCGCTCCAGCGGTAGGTCCCGCAGCAGGGTGCCCTCCCGCAGGCAGGTTTTCACCAGCGAACCCACCAACTGATAGGCCTCCCGGAACGGCACCCCCCGGACTACCAGGTAATCGGCCACATCGGTGGCATTGGAAAAATCACTGGCCACCGCCTGCTCCAAGCGGGCTGGCCGGAACTCCAGGCCCTCCTCAAACAGGATGGCCATCGCCTCCAGGCAGTCGAGGCAGGTTGCGACCCCATCGAACAAGGCCTCCTTGTCCTCCTGGAAGTCCTTGTTGTAGGCGAGGGGCAGCCCCTTGATCATGGTGAGGAGCCCCATCAGGTGGCCAAACACCCGGCCGCTCTTGCCCCGCACCAACTCCGGCACATCGGGATTCTTCTTCTGGGGCATCAGGCTGCTGCCGGTGGCACAGCGGTCGGTGAGGGAAACGAAGCCGAATTCCTCGCTGGCCCAGAGGATCACCTCCTCGCTCAGGCGGCTGAGGTGCACCATGACCAGGCTGGCGGCGGCCATGAACTCCACGGCGAAGTCGCGGTCGGAGACGGCATCGAGGCTGTTGGCGTAGATGGCCTCGAAGCCCAGGGTGGCGGCGGTGTGGCGGCGGTCGATCGGCACCGGCGTGCCGGCCAGGGCGGCCGCCCCGAGAGGCGAGATGTTCACGCGGCGGCGCACATCGGCCAAGCGCTGGCGGTCGCGCTCGGCCATCTCGATGTAGGCGAGCAGGTGGTGGGCCAGGGAGAGGGGCTGGGCCCGCTGCAGATGGGTGTAGCCGGGGATCAGGGTCTGGGCATGGGCCTCGGCCTGGACCAGCAGGGCCCGCTCGAAGCGCACCAGGGCGCCATCGATGGCATCGATCTGGCCCCGCAGCCAGAGACGCACATCGGTGCCCACCTGGTCGTTGCGGCTGCGGCCGGTGTGGAGCTTCTTACCAAGCGGGCCCAGCAGGTCGATCAGGCGCCGCTCGACGGCGAAATGCACATCCTCGGCCTCGATACCGGGCTGGAAGCTGCCGGCCGCCGCCTCGGCGCGAACCTGCTCAAGACCCTCCTCCAGGCGCCCGGCCTCCTCGGGACTGATCACGCCGCAGACCCCGAGCATGCGGGCATGGGCGATGGAGCCATCCAGGTCCTGCTGCAACAGGGCGATGTCGAAGCCGATCGAGGCATTGAACCGCTCGATCGCCGGATGGAGACCCTGCTCAAAACGATCGCTCCAGGTCGCCGCCGTACCACCGGTCACACCGCCAGCGGCGCCGGAGGAGGCAGGGGTTTCAGCAGCCATGGGCAGGGCCTTGAGCAGGCCATCAGCTTGCCACCGGGGCGCCGAACGGCCAGCCGATCGCGCTCAGAATCGCGCTCAGAACGGTGGCAGGGAGGGCAGTGGGGGCAGGGAAGGCAAGCTCAGCTCCTCCCGCACCTTCAGCACCACCATGGAGGCATCGTCATCGAGGTGGCGATCGCTCCCCACGAACCGATCGAGCCGGGCGAACAGCTGGTCGAGGATGCCCTGGGCGCCAAGACCTGAGCGGCAGGCCGTCTGGAAAGCCCCCACCAGACGCTCCTCATCAAAACGCTCGCCCCCGAGGCCGCTGGCTTCGGTGACGCCATCGGTGTAATAGAGGAGCACATCCCCCGTTTCGAGCACCACCTGGCCGCAGCCATACTCGGCCTCGCTCTGCAGGCCGATCAGCAGGCCCGGGGTATCGAGCCGCTCAACCAGGGCGCCCTGGCGCCGCCAGACCAGGGGTGGGTTGTGGGCGGCATTGGCGAAACGCAGCCGGCGGGTGCGGGGGTCGTAATCGGAATAGAAAAGAGTCACAAAGCGGTGGGAGTGGGCCAGATCCTCCTGGGCCAGCTGGTTGAGAT
>JBAXOO010000372.1:0-2418 GCA_037133235.1 Cyanobium sp. ELA507 | reverse complement strand
GTCGAGCTCGATCGCCAGCAGGGAGGCGGCGGGGCTGGCCAGCAGGCGCTCGGTGAGGGCGCCGCGCCCGGGACCCACCTCCAGCAGGTGCTCGCCGGGCTCGATCGCCGCGGCGGCCACAATCCGATTGAGAACCGCCGCATCGGTGAGCCAGTGCTGGCCGAAGCGCTTGCGGGCCCGGTGGCCGCCGAAGGTCATCTTGTGGGTGGTGGTTGGATCTCCAGATTGCTCCGGCGGGGGGGCGACGAGCTGGCTGGGCCCCTCACCCCTCCAACCGCAGCCAGCGAACCCCACCGCCAGCCGGAGGCAGCGGCACCAGGGCGGCCACGAACTCCACCGGCCAGCAAGCACGCTCGGGATGAAGGACCAGCCAGCAGGACCAGGCCCGCCGCAGGCGCCGCCGCTGCAGCCCCCGCAGGGCCGTGGTTCCGGCCCCATCGCGGCTGCCGGGCCGACGTCCCTTGACCTCCACCAGCAGCAGGCGGCCCGGCTTTTCACACACCAGATCCAACTCGCCCCAGCGGCAGCGCCAGTTGCGGGTGATCAAGCGCCAGCCCTGATTTTGCAGCAACCGCAGGGCCCGCTGTTCGGCCCAGCGGCCCTGGCGCTGACGCGGGGAGACCGGCATGGTGCGGCGTGCGGGGCTTGCCTTGAAGCCTTCCCGTGGCCCGACCAAGCCGTGGCCGGACCACGTTGGTCAGGTCGTCGGCGGACGCTGGCAGGTGCCTCGGTTTTGCCGCGGATCGCAGGCTGGAATGGGCCTAGGCGCCAGGATGCTCGGTAGGTTGGCGTCGGATCGGCTGGCCTGAGGGGATACCCGGTACCACCGGCCCCGAAGAACAGTGCCCACGCTGCCCAGGGCCTGCAAGAACGCCACGCCAATGCTCCAGGAGCTCGGCCAAGCGATCGCGGCGCCAACAAGCCTTTACCTGAATTCACCCCAGACCGGGTAAGGTGTGAAGGAATACTTCACAACCAGGACGATCGGGAATGTTCACACTCGCCAAGGCCACCCAGATCTTTCCTGAGACCCTGGCGGCCGATGCGGTCCCGGCGATCACAGCCCGCTTCCGCCTGCTGAACGCCGAGGACCAGCTCGCCCTGATCTGGTACGCCTACCTCGAGATGGGCACCACCATCACCATCGCCGCCCCCGGCGCGGCCCGCATGCAGTTCGCCGAACCGGTGCTGGCCGAGATCAAGGCCATGGACTTCGCCAGCCAGAGCCAGGCGATGTGCGATCTGGCCAACAGCAGCGACACCCCGATCGGCCGCACCTACGCGACCTGGTCCGTGAACATCAAGCTGGGCTTCTGGTACCAGCTCGGCCAGTGGATGGCCGCGGGCCTGGTGGCGCCGATTCCCGAGGGTTACCAACTCTCCGCCAACGCCTCCGCCGTGCTCAGTTCGGTCAAGAAAGCGGAGCAGGGCCAGCAGATCACCCTGCTGCGCAACTTCGTGGTCGACATGGGCTATGACCCCGCCAAGGGTGAGGCCCAGCGGGTGATGGAGCCTGTGGTGGCCCCCACCCCTGAGGCAAGCCGCAAGAAAGTGTTCATCGAGGGGGTGATCAACCCCACGATCAACGCCTACATGGATCTGCTCAACGCCAACGATTTCGACGCCCTGATCCAGCTCTTCCTGCCGGACGGCGCCCTCCAGCCCCCCTTCCAGAAGCCGATCGTCGGCACCGACGCGATCCTGCGCTTCTTCCGTGAGGACTGCCAAAACCTTCGGCTGCTGCCCGAGCGGGGCTATTCCGAGCCGGCCGAGGGCGGCTTCAACCAGATCAAGGTGACCGGCAAGGTGCAGACCCCCTGGTTTGGCGCCGGGGTGGGCATGAACGTGGCGTGGCGCTTCCTGCTCAATCCCGAGGGCAAGATCTACTTCGTGGCGATCGATCTGCTCGCCTCGCCGGCCGAACTGCTCAAGTTCGCCCGTTGAGCCCAACCACCCGCCGCGGGCTGCTGCTGGCGTCGGGGATCGCACTGGGCTGGGTCCTCAGCCTGGCCTTGGTGGTTGGGCTTGATCCGGCCACCACGGCTCCGGTTTGGCTGGTGTTGCTGGTGCTGGTTCGCACCCTGCTCCACACCGGTCTGTTCATCGTCGGCCACGACGCCATGCACGGCCTGTTGATGCCGAGCCATCCGGTGGCCAACCGGCGGCTGGGCCAGGCAGCTCTGTTGGTCTACGCCGCCCTGCCCTACGAGGCGATCCTGGCGAACCACCGGCTCCACCACCGCCACGCCGGCACCGCGGCGGATCCGGACCACCACGGCGATGGCTCCCCCCATCCCCTGGCCTGGTACAGGCGCTTCATGGCGGGCTATCTCGCCCCCGGCCGCGTCACCGCCTTGGTGGGCGGCTGGGCCCTGCTGGCCGCCGCCTTGCACCTTCTCGCCAACGGTGCCTTAGTGA
>JBAXOO010000371.1:0-2445 GCA_037133235.1 Cyanobium sp. ELA507 | reverse complement strand
ATCGCCGACATCCGCGGCGACATCGTCGAGGCGGCCTGGGGCAACCAGATCCGCAACTACGTCTTCCATCCTTACCAGATGGTCAAGGATCTGCGCACCCAGCAGGAAACCACCGACGTGCAGGGCGTCATGGACGGCGATCTCGATCCCTTCATCCAGTCTCTGCTGCATCAGGGGGTGGAGGTGGGAGCGGAGAGCGACACCTGAGGTCGGCAGCGGCCCTGAGCATCCGGCCCGCGATCCGCCGGGCCGGATGCCAGCATCGTGGCCACGTCCCAGCCGAGCACCGCCAGGGCAGCCCCCCAACGATGAGCCCGTCTTCCACCAGCCCCAGCGAGCCCTCCGGCCAGCCGTCAGCCCTCGCCGGGGGGGGTTCCGGTGGCGAGGCCAAGGCAGCTCCGGCCAGTTTCATCAAGCTCGCCATGCGCAACATGGTGCGCAAGGGCCGCCAGAGCCTGTTCCACTTCGGCCTCACCGCCCTGGGGCTGACGGGCTTCCTGGTGCTGATCGCCTGGCTGGGCCGCCCCAGCCTGCCCCAATGACCAGAGCCGTTGTCGAGTCGGACACCACCCCGGAGCTGGACCTGGCCTTCGGCCTGGAGGAGAACCTGGATCCGGCTCTGCTGCACCAGGCGGGACCCTGGGCCGATCAGTCCCTGGCTGAACGGCACTGGCAGGAGCGGCTGCAGAGCTGGCTGGGCCAACTGGAGGCCGAACTGCCGCCGCCCCTGCGTGCCCCCGCCTACAGCCTGGGATTGGAGATCAGCGGCGATGCCGCCATCGCCGAGCTCAACCAGGCCTGGCGCCACAAGCCCGGTGCCACGGACGTGCTCGCCTTTGCCGCCCAGGACGACGCACCGCCGATGCCCGCCGGAGCCAGGGAGGGCGATGGAGCCGAACCCCTGGAGCTCGGTGACATCGTGATCTCGCTGGAAACCGCTGCCCGCCAGGCCCTCGACCAGGGCCAGCCGCTGGAGCGCGAACTGCTGTTCCTGGCCAGCCACGGCCTGCTGCATCTGCTGGGCTGGGACCATCCCGATCAGGCCAGCCTCGAGCGGATGCTGGCACGCCAGGAGCGCCTGCTGGCCTGAAAAGGTTCGGTGGGGGGGTTTCCGATCCGGGGACTGGCGGTAGGGTGCCTTTCTCAGGCGCTGCCGCAGAGTGCCGATGCTCGCATCCGAAAATCAGCCCCCCCCCTTGCGGGACATCAGCCAGGAGGTCCACCGCCGCGGCCGGCGGATGCGGGTGGGGGCCTGGAAAATGTCCGGCGACCTGCCCGCCAGCTTTCGCTACGCCGCCCAGGGGCTGGCCTACGGCTTCGCCAGCCAGCGCAACTTCCGCATCCACGTGTTCACTGGCCTGGTGGTCTTCGGCCTGGGTGTATGGCTGGAGCTCAGCCCCGACCGCCTGGCGGTGCTGGTGCTGACCGTGGCGGCGGTGCTGGTGCTGGAACTGCTCAACACCGCCACCGAAGCCGTGGTGGATCTGGCGATCGGGCGCCAGTTCCACCCCTTGGCGCGCATCGCCAAGGACTGCGCGGCGGCGGCGGTGCTGGTGGCCGCCCTCTCATCGATGATGATCGCCCTGTTGCTGCTGATCCCACCGCTGCTGCAGCGCCTGGGCCTCTAGGCTCCGAGCCCTGACGGCCCGCCGGTCTCGCCCTCGCCGATGCTTCTGGTTCTCGACAACTACGACAGCTTCACCTTCAATCTGGTGCAGTATCTGGGCGAATTGGCGGCCCAGCATCCGCTGGCCGCAGAGTTGCGGGTGGAGCGCAACGATGCCCTCAGCGTCGAGCAGATCCGTGCCCTCGAGCCGGCGGCGATCCTGATCTCCCCCGGTCCCGGCGATCCCAGCCAGGCGGGAGTATGCCTGGAGGTGCTGCGCCAACTGGGCCCCAGCGTGCCGATCCTGGGGGTGTGCCTCGGGCACCAGTGCCTGGCCCAGGTGTTCGGCGGCAAGGTGGTGCGGGCCCGGCAGCTGATGCACGGCAAGACGTCGCCGGTGCATCACGGCGGCCAGGGGGTGTTCGCCGGCTTGCCGGAGCCGCTCACCGCCACCCGCTACCACAGCCTGATCGCCGAGCGCGAGAGCCTGCCCGCTTGCCTGGAGATCACGGCCTGGCTGGAGGACGGCACGATCATGGGCCTGCGCCACCGGGACTATCCCCATCTGCAGGGGGTGCAGTTTCACCCCGAAAGTGTGCTCACCCAGAGCGGCCATGCCCTGCTGGCCAATTTCCTGCGCGAAGCCACCGCCCAGCGCGCCGTTCTGGCAGCTCCAGCCCACCAAGGCTGAGCTTCCGCCAGCCGCTGCCGCACGGGCTTTCAGGCGGCCACTGCTAACTTCTCGCCAACAGACCCATCCTGGTTCGCTCCGACGCCATGGCCACACCTCCCGCCTGCGTCAGCGCAGCTGACCAACAAACCAGCAGCGCAGCTGACCA
>JBAXOO010000370.1:0-2451 GCA_037133235.1 Cyanobium sp. ELA507 | reverse complement strand
GGAAGTAATCGCGCTCCGCCTCCGGAATCGCCGCGGCCGGCCGCCGATCACCGGCCTGCAGCGGCAGCCAAACGCGGCCGTCATTGCGCAGGCTCTCGCTCATCAGGGTGAGCTTGCTTTGCCCGATCCCGCCGGCCGGGATGCAGGTGGGATGGATCTGGGTGTAGCAGGGGTTGGCGAAGCAGGCCCCCTGGCGGTAGGCCCGCCAGATGGCGGAAACATTGCTCTGCACCGCATTGGTGGAGAGGAAATAAACATTCGAGTACCCACCGCTGGCCAGCAGCACAACATGGGCGGTGAAGGTCTCCAGGGCACCGCTGACGCCATGGCGGCACACAATCCCCCGGGCCACCCCATCAACGGTGATCAGCTCCACCATCTCGCGGCGGGCAAGGAGCTCCACCCGCCCCGCCTCCACCTGCCGCATCAGCGCCTGGTAGGCGCCATAAAGCAGTTGCTGGCCCGTCTGGCCGCGGGCGTAGAAGGTGCGGCTCACCAGGGCACCGCCGAAGTTGCGGTTGGCCAGGCTGCCGCCGTAGTCCCGGGCGAAGGGAACCCCCTGAGCGACGCAATGGTCGATGATCGCGCCGCTGATCTCCGCCAGCCGGTGGCAGCCCGCCTCGCGGGCGCGGAAATCACCGCCCTTGACCGTGTCACGGAAAAGGCGGCCGATGCTGTCGCCATCGGCGGCGTAATTCTTGGCGGCGTTGATGCCGCCCTGGGCCGCCACCGAATGGGCCCGCCGCGGACTGTCGTGATAGGTGACCAGCTGCACCCGGTAGCCCTGTTCGGCCAGGGTGGCCGCGGCCGAAGCCCCCGCTAAGCCGCTCCCCACCACCAGCACCCGCAGCTTGCGCTTGTTGGCCGGGCTAATCAGGGGCAGGCCATCCCGGCAGCGCTGCCAGGCGGATTCGAGGAGGCCTGCAGGCAGCCGCGGATCGAGGCGGCCCGAGGCTGAAGGCGCCGCGCTGGCGGGTAGGGCGCTCATGGCAGGCCCCCCGGCATCCGGGCCGCCATGGCCAGAGCCAAGGGCAGCAGGGTGAAGCCGCCACCCAGGAGCAGGGCCAGGGCACGGCCGACCTTACGGATCCGGGCGCCATTGGCGGGATCCAGCCAGCCCAGGCTGCGGTGGGCGCTCTCATGGCCGTGGAGCAGATGCAACCCCACCGCCAGTCCCGCCAAGACATAAAGCACCAGCGAAGCGGGCTGACCCAGCACCTGCCGCACCACCGCCAGTTCGGCACCGGCCGCAGGTCGGGGCAGGCGCAGCTGGAGCAGGTGGACCACGACAAACAGCAACAGCAGCGCCCCGCTCCAGGGAAGAGACCAGGCCGCGAGGGCCGCCGCCCCGTCCAGACCACCCCCCCGGCGACTGCGGAGCGGCGCCGCGGCCGGGCCACGGGCCAGGCGATTAACCAGGCTGCGCACCAGGGCCAGCAAGGGATGGACCAGCAGGGCCGCCGCCAGCAGAAGCTCGAAGGCTGGCAGCCAGGGCTGGCGGTGGAGCAACGCCGCCCACGCCTCAAAGCCAGCCGGATCGACCAGGGCCACCGTCAGGGCCGCGAGGTGGGCGATCAGGAACAGCACCAGGGCCAGACCGCTGACGGGAATGGCGGGCCACCCGCGGGTAACGGGGGGGAAGGGGGCCGCCGATAGCAGCAGCGAATCCGGCTGGGTGCCAGCGGATCCGGTGGCGGGCACTGCCATCGGACTAGAGGGACAAGGCAGGAGCCCATCTTGACCGTTAGGGGGTTGCAGCGCTGGATCAACCATCACGGGGCCCAGCTGCCATGGGAGGCTGGAGACCCTTCAAGGGTCGCCGCGGTGACGATCGGGCGTCCTTCCCCCAGGCTGAGCGCCTTCCTCACCCTGCTCAACGACCGGATGGGGGAAAGCATCGTCTTCCCCCTCCTGCCCTTCCTGCTGGCGGGCTTCAGCAGCAACGGCCGCACCCTGGGCCTGCTGGCCGGCAGCTACGCGGTGGCGCAGTTCGTTGCCACGCCCCTGATCGGTGCCCTCAGCGACCGCTTCGGCAGAAAGCCGGTGATGGCCCTGTGCGTGGCCGGATCGGTGCTCGGACTGGGGCTGTTCGCCCTCACGGTGAGCCTTCCCTGGCAACAGCTCTGGCCCGGGGCCACGGCGGCCGGGGTCCCCCTGGCCCTGCTCTTCCTCGCCCGGTTGATCGATGGGTTCAGCGGCGGCACCGCCGCCACGGCCGGGGCCGTCCTGGCCGACATCTCCCCGCCGGAACAGCGGGCCCGGGCCTTCGGCCTGATCGGAGTGGCCTTTGGCCTGGGCTTCATCCTCGGCCCGGCCCTCGGCGGCCTGTTGGCCCGCCAATCGGTCACCCTGCCGCTGCTGGTGGCGGTGGGATTCGCCGTGGTGAACCTGGTGGCGGTGCTCACCCTGCTGCCGGAAACCCACCCCCCCGAAGCCCGCATCGCCCTGCCC
>JBAXOO010000369.1:0-2451 GCA_037133235.1 Cyanobium sp. ELA507 | reverse complement strand
GGGATCCTCAGCGACGTGGCTGGGGTTCAGGTGGGCATCATCGGGGCAAATCAGGGGCAGATTGCTGTACTGGCCAACCAGAAATCGGTGGCTTCCGCCACCTCCGTTTCCGGTCAGGCCAGCAGCAGCCTGAGCAATAGCAGCGTGGCGTTGCAATCGGTGCTGCTCAACCTGGGCGGCACGGGCCAGCTGCGGGCTGAGGCGCTCACCGACCTGCTGAATCGGTCCGAGAGTGTCTCTGGCTCTGCCAGTGCCTGATGTTTGATTGCCCGGTCCTCGAAACCGAACTGCTGGCCGGAGTGCAAGCCGTCGCCAGCAAACCCCTGGCTGAGCTGCTCTTGCAGAACGGCATCCTGCGCACCATGGCCCAGGAGATCCTGCTGCGCCAGTTGCGGGAAGGGGTGACCTTCAGTGCCGAGGAGGAGCCGGTCATCATCCAGCGCCTTTGGGAAGGGGTGGAGGTGGAGGCGCCGACCAGCCTGGCCGGCGACTGGATCGCCAATCTCCCCGATCCCCTCAAACTCGGCATGGGCCAGCGCTGGGATCAGGTGCGGCTGCAGAAGCTGATGGAAACCCGCTACCAGGAGCGCCTCGAGCCCTATTTCCTCGAACGCCGCAAGGATCTCGAACAGGTGGTGTATGGCCTGATCCGGTTGCACAACCAAGGGGCAGCCGAGGAGCTCTACCTCCGCCTGATCGACGACAAGGCCGATTTCTCCGAGCTCGCCCGGCGCCATTCGCTCGGTGAGGAACGGTTCAGCCATGGCCTGGTAGGCCCCATGCTGATCAGCCAGCCCCACCCCACGATCCGAGCTGTGCTCGAATCCCTCAAGGTGGGTGAGGTGCACGCTCCATTCCGGGTGGATTCCTGGGTGCTGCTGGTGTTGATGGAACATCGCCAGCCCGCCCGCCTCAACGACGCCACCCGCATTCAGCTGCTGCAGGAACTGCTGCAACAGGAGCTGGATGAAACCCTCGATGCCCTGCTGGCCGCTTTCTACCCCACCTTGGTAGCAGCACCAGAATTCTCCAACCTGGCCACCTGACCATGGCCAATCCGGATCAGATCTTCGATCTGCTTCGCTCCTTTCCCTTCCTGGCCGACCAGCCGGAGCCCCTGCTCAAGGCTCTGGCCGGCGAGGGGCAGCTGCTGCGTTTTGCCCTTGGCCAACCGATCAGCCGCCTGGAGCAGGCGCCCGCGCAGACCTTCTTCCTGCTGCAGGGCACGGCCCGCTCGGTGGTGATGGCTCCGCGCTTCGCCAAGGGGGTGGCCACCCTGCAGCGCCTCGAACCCGGCGCGGTGATGGGCTGGTCGCAGCTCAGTTGCGGCGTGAACCGGGAAATCCTGCTCGCCTCCTCCGACCTGGTGGCCTTGGCCATCCCCCATGCGGCCCTGCGGGAGGCCATGGCCGGCCACCCTCCCCTTGCGGATCGGGTGCAGGGCAGCGTGGCCCCAGCCGAGCTGTTCGCCGTGCTCGATGCCCATCTGCGCGATTACCCGCGGGTGCTGAGCGATGAGGTGCTGCAGGCGGCGTTGGAGCTGGCGGATGGCACCCGGGCGGTGCCGATGACACCCGCCCAGATCATGGCCACCACGTTCCCCGAGGAGCGGATCTGGTTGGCTTCCACCGGATCGCTGCCCCTGGGCACGGTGTTGCCACCATCCCAGCTTCCCCCCGGCGAGGCGCCGGTGCGGGTGCTGGGGGTGGACCGCGCCGCCCTGGCCAGGCTTCTCGATCCGCCCAAGCTTGCGGAGGGCGAAGCTGCCGAGCAGCTCCTGGTCGGGCGCTGGCAGGAACAGCTGCGCCAATTAGGCGGCGTTGAGGCGATTCCCCTCAGCCCCGACCTGCCGGAGCTGGATGACGATGCGGCGGACATCCCACCGGAAGGGAAGCGCACTGCCAGCAGCTATCCCTGGTTTCGGGGAGTCGGCCCGCTCGACTCACCGATCGCTGCGTTTCGGATGGTGAGTGAGAACCTCGGCCTGCCCTTCCGCCGTGAACTGCTGCGGCGGGTCTTTTCCGACCATGTGAAACGGCACGGCGAGGCCTCCCTGGCCCTGGCCGGTGCGGTGGCCGAGTCGCTCGGTCTGCAGACGCAGCTGCTGGAAGTCAAAGCCGAAGCGATCAACCGCCTGGATGCTCCCTTGATGGTGCGCTGGGGCAACGGCCTGGCCGTGATCTATCGCATGGGAATCAAATCCCTGGTGATCGGCATTCCAGCCGTTGGCAATCAGGAGATGAGCATGGCTGATTTCCAGGAGCAATGGGGGGAGGAGGGCGAGGTGCTCACCTTGCGGGTGAATGAACTCACGCCGCAGAAGAAGTTTGGCTTCAGCTGGTTCATCCCTTCGATCGTGCACCATCGTGTGGTGCTGCTGGAAGTGTTGCTGGCCAGCTTCTTTGTGCAGCTGTTCGGCCTTGTTAATCCCCTGTTGATCCAGCAGGTGAT
>JBAXOO010000368.1:0-2451 GCA_037133235.1 Cyanobium sp. ELA507 | reverse complement strand
CCCCATCCCCGAAGGACCCAGGCCCCATGAGCGGCGAAGTCAAAGGCGTCCAGATTCGCAATATCGCGATCATTGCCCACGTTGACCACGGCAAGACCACCTTGGTGGATGCCCTGCTCACCCAATCCGGCATCTTCCGTGAGGGCGAGGCGGTTCCCACCTGCATCCTCGACTCCAATGATCTGGAGCGGGAGCGTGGCATTACAATTCTCTCAAAAAATACCGCCGTTGACTACAACGGCATTCGCATCAACATCGTTGATACCCCTGGCCACGCCGATTTTGGCGGTGAGGTGGAGCGGGTGCTTGGCATGGTGGATGGTTGCTTGCTGATCGTCGATGCCAATGAGGGGCCCATGCCTCAGACGCGCTTTGTGCTTAAGAAGGCCCTCGAGAAAGGCTTGCGCCCTATCGTGTTTGTCAACAAGATTGACCGCGCTCGGGTGGATCCAGAACAGGCCGTCGACAAGGTGCTGGATCTGTTCATTGAGCTAGGCGCCGACGACGACCAGTGCGATTTCACCTACCTCTTTGGTAGCGGCATGGGCGGCTACGCCAAGCCCGACATGAAGACCGAGAGCGACTCGATGAAGCCGCTCTTTGATGCCATCCTTCGCCATGTGCCGCCCCCGGTGGGCGATCCGACCAAGCCACTGCAGCTCCAGGTCACCACGCTGGATTACAGCGATTTCCTCGGCCGCATCATGATCGGTCGCATTCACAACGGCACGATCCGGGCCGGCCAGCCTGCGGCCCTGATCCGCGATGACGGCTCGATCAAGCGAGGCCGCATCTCCAAGTTGCTGGGCTTCCAGGGCCTGGCGCGCGTTGAGATCGAACAGGCCAGTGCCGGTGATCTCGTAGCGGTAGCAGGATTTGATGAGGTCAACATTGGCGAGACCATCGCCTGCCCCGACCACCCCGAGGCCCTGCCGCTCATCAAGGTGGATGAACCAACCCTGCAGATGACCTTCGTGGTCAACGACTCTCCCTTCGCCGGCAAGGAAGGGAAGTTTGTGACCAGCCGCCAGATCCGCGATCGCCTCCAGAAGGAACTGCTGACCAATGTGGCCCTGCGGGTCGAAGACACCGATTCGCCGGACCGCTGGGCCGTCAGCGGTCGAGGCGAGCTGCACCTCGGCATTTTGATTGAAACCATGCGCCGGGAGGGATTTGAGTTCCAGGTGAGCCAACCGCAGGTGATCTATCGCACCATCGATGGCACCCCTAACGAACCTTTTGAAACCCTCGTGCTGGATGTGCCGGAGGAATCGGTGGGCACGTGCATTGAAAAGCTCGGCATCCGCAAAGGCGAGATGCAAAACATGGAAAACACCAATGACGGGCGCACCCAGCTCGAATTCGTTGTTCCCTCCAGGGGCCTGATTGGCTTCCGCGGCGACTTCATCCGTGCCACCCGCGGTGAGGGAATCATGAGCCATTCTTTCCTCGATTACCGCCCGATGCAGGGTCACTTCGACACCCGCCGTAATGGGGTGCTGATTGCCTTTGAGGAGGGTACGGCCACCTTCTATGCCCTCAAGAACGCCGAGGATCGCGGCCAATTCTTCATCACCCCCACCACCAAGGTGTACAAGGGAATGATCATCGGCGAAAACAACCGCCCTCAGGATATGGAGATCAATGTTTGCAAGGCCAAGCAGCTCACCAACATCCGTTCCGCCGGTGCTGAGGAACTCGACACCCTCCAAGCCCCTGTCCAGATGACCCTGGAGCGCGCCCTTGAGTACATCGGCCCCGACGAGATGCTGGAAGTGACCCCCGAATCGATCCGCCTTCGCAAACTGCCCGCCAAGAAGCCGGCCAAGCGCTGAGCTCCGCAGCGAATCCACGGCCATGGGCAGCTCCGAGGAGGACGTCCTGTTGGCAGACCCACGCCTCCAGGACGCCGTGGATCTTTTCAATGCAGCGGATTGGTATCCCTGCCACGATGGCTTTGAAGCCCTTTGGCATGAAACCAGCGGCCCGATGCGCCCTGTTTTGCAGGGAATCCTCCAGATTGCTGTAGCCCAGATCCACCTGGAGCGGGGCAATCTGCGGGGGGCCACGGTGCTGATGGGTGAGGGGCTTGGTCGCCTGGCCGATGCCGGTGACCAAGCCTTGGGCCTCAATCTGGCGTCGCTGCGTCAGCTCACGGCCCCCCATCTTCAGGCACTCCAGACCCATCAATCCACCGATTCCCTGCCGCCGCCCAAGCTTGAACGGGTTGAGGGTTGAAGCCACGATCCATGGGCTGGCTCGCTTTGCTGCCAGGTCCGCAGCCGGCAAGCGCCGCAGCCAAGGCTCGCCAAGGCGCCCGGTAGATTCGCTTCTCAGCAGCGCCGTTGCGCCGAGCCCTTGCCCCCAGCCCCCCGTGCCCGCCAGCCCCTGTGGGCCCGCCTGCCGCTGACGTTGGCCTTGGGCCTCTCCGTGGCTGCCGGAGGATTAACC
>JBAXOO010000367.1:0-2461 GCA_037133235.1 Cyanobium sp. ELA507 | reverse complement strand
CCAGCCGTTGGCAGGGCCAGCACCACCAACAAAGCCAGCACGAGACAGAGCACCAGCAGGGCCGCGGCCATCGGCACCCCCACCCGGCCGGAGGCCAGGGGGCGCGTGCGGGTGCGCTCCACCAGGGGATCGATGCGGCGATCCCAGAGGTCGTTGGCGATGCAGCCGGCACCGCTCACCGCGAGCCCCCCTAGCACGATCAATCCCACCAGGATTGGGGCCGGAGGAGCCTGGGGATTGAGCCACAGGGCCCAGCCAGCAGGGATGAGCAGGATCAGGCGACCGCTGGGCTTGTGCCAGCGCAGCAGCTCCAGCAGGGCCCTTGCCGTGGCCATGGCGGATCCGAGGCTGGCGGCACCCTAGGGCTCCCCGGAGCGGGATCCGGTGGCAAAGTGTCGGCGCCGCTGGCCGGTGTGCCCCCATGGCCAAGAACCCGATGGCCAAGCCATCACCGCCGGAGCCAGCCGGCATCGTGCTGCCCATGCCTGCCCCCGTCGCCAGCACCCCCCAGGTTGGGGAGGCCATCCCGGCAAGCGGGGAACGCCGGGTCGCCGCCATCGACATCGGTACCAATTCCATTCACCTGCTCATCGCGGCGATCGATCCGACCCTCCACGCCTTCAGCGTGGTGCAGGCGGAAAAATCGACCGTGCGCCTTGGCGAAAGGGACCCCGAAACCGGAGCCCTCTCGGCCGAATCGGTGGCGCGGGCCCTGCTCACCCTGCGCCATTGCCGCGACCTGGCCCTCAGCCATGGCGCCGAGCAGATCGTGACCGCCGCCACCAGCGCCGTGCGGGAAGCCCCCAACGGTCGGGAGTTTCTCCAGACGCTGGAGGAGCAGTTAGGACTGAGCGTGGATCTGGTGAGCGGCCCGGAGGAGGCCCGGCTGATCTATCTCGGGGTGCTCTCCGGACTTCCCCTGGGGGGGTCTCCCCACTACATCCTCGACATCGGTGGGGGCTCCACCGAGTTGATCCTGGCCGACGGCCACGATGCGCGGGCCCTGACCAGCACCCGCATCGGGGCGGTGCGCCTACAGCGCGAGTTCTGCCAGCAGGACCCCCTGCCGGCCGCCCGCCGCGACTTCCTGGAGGCCTACATCCAGGGGTCCCTTGATCCGGCCGTGGCCCAGGTGCGAAGGGCCCTGGCGCCGGGGGAAAAACCGGTGCTGGTGGGCACCAGCGGCACGGCGATGGCACTAGCGGCCCTGGCGGCAGCGGAGGACGCCAAACCCAGCCTGAAGCTCAATGGCTACCGGCTCAGCCGGGCCCGGGTGGATCAGCTGGTGGCCCGCCTGGTGGCGATGACCCCAGAACAGCGGCGAGCCCTGACCCCCATCAACGACCGGCGGGCCGAAATCATCGTGCCCGGTGCCCTGATCCTGCAGACGGCCATGGCCATGCTGCAGGCCCAGGAGTTGGTGGTCTGCGACCGCGCCCTGCGGGAGGGGCTGATCGTGGACTGGATGCTGCGCAATGGCCTGCTGGGAGATCGCTTCTCCTTCCAGAGCACGATCCGGGAACGGACCGTGCGCCACCTCGCCCGCAGCCATGGGGTGGATCTGGCCCGGGCCGACCGGGTGGCCGCCCATGCCCTCTCCCTCTACGACCAAACCCGGGGTCTGCTCCACGACGACAACGGTGAAGGGCGGCGGCTGCTCTGGGCCGCCGCCCAGCTCCACAGCTGCGGCAATCACATCAACATCGCCGCCTATCACAAACACACCTGGTATCTGATTCGCCACGGCGAACTGCTGGGCTACAACGAAACCGAACATCTGATGGTGGCAGCCATCGCCCGCTACCACCGCCGCGGACTGCCCAAGAAGCGGCATGAATCCTGGCAGTTGATCCAAGGACGTAGCGAGCGCCAGACCGTGGCCTCCATGGCCCTCCTGCTGCGCCTCGCCGTAGCCCTGGACCGAAGACCGGCTGCGGTGATCGCCGGACTGCGGGTGGAGGGAGAGGGCTCCCGCAGCGCAGGAACAGCCGGCCTCTCGGTGGCCCTGCTTCCGGCGTTGAGCGAAGGGGACACCCCCGCGGACCTGAGCTTGGAACGCTGGAGCCTCCGCTCCTGTGCCCCGGCGGTGCTCGAGGCGACCGGGCTGAAGCTCAGGGTGCCGGAGCCGGGGCAGCCTTAGGGGCCTTGGCGGCGGAGGCAGGGCCAAAGGAGCGCCACTGCACCGCACTGATCGGCCCGAGCACCCGCTCAGGCTGCTCCCCCAGCTTGGCCCGCACCAGATCGGGCCGGCCGGCCATCACCTCGAGGCCCTGGCCCAGGGGAAAGCGCTGCTCGCCCATCAAGGTGCCCTGGAAGAGGGTCTTGCCGCCCTGATCCCGCACCTCGATCCAGCTGGCTTCGGCACTGGAGAGCAGCAGGTCGCCGGAACGGTCTGGAGCCAGAGCGGCTGAGGCCCCTGCCGCGGCGGGGGCCGCAGCTGGAAGAGGGGATGGAGCTGGGG
>JBAXOO010000366.1:0-2462 GCA_037133235.1 Cyanobium sp. ELA507 | reverse complement strand
GGGGACGGACTGGCGGGGCTGCTGGGCCCGCAGATTGTTTCGCCGCGCTGGAGCGTGCTGGGCGAACGGCGTTCCCTTGGCGGCACGGCCGCCATGGCCCTGGGCAGCCTGGCGGGGCTGGGCCTGGTGGCCCTACTGGCTCCGCAGGTCGCACCAGGACCCGCCGCCCTGGTGCTGATCGCCTTGGCGGCCACAGCCCTCGAGCAGGTGGCCTGGCTCGGCATCGACAACCTCACGGTGCCCCTGCTGGTGGGGGCGCTCTGGACCCTGCTGCGCTGATGCCCCCGGAGCAGGAAGGGCACGAAAGGACCCAGACTCAGACGGCCGTCAGTATTTGCTCCCGCACCGCCCGCACCGCGCTGGCAAGCTCGTCGAGCAACCCCAAGGTGGTGGGCAGATTGATGCAGGCGTCGGTGATGCTTTGGCCGTAGGTGAGCTGGTTGGGGTCGGAGGAAATCTTCTGGTTGCCCTCGACCAGATGGCTTTCCAGCATGACGCCCATCACATGGATGGAACCAGCCCGCACCTGAGCGGCCACCTCCTGCAGCACCTCACCCTGACGGCGGTAGTCCTTGTTGGAATTGCCATGGCTGCAGTCCACCATCAGGCGGGCCGGCAGGCCATCGCGCGCCAACTGGGCGGCGGCGACCTCCACGGCTTCCAGGTGGTAATTGGACCCTTCCTTGCCACCCCGCAGCACCAGGTGGCCATCGGGGTTGCCGGTGGTGCTCACGATCGCCGCATTGCCCTGCTGGCTGATGCCCAGGAAATGGTGGGGGCGGGCGGCCGCCTCCATAGCATTGATGGCGGTGGCGACACTGCCATCGGTGCCGTTCTTGAAGCCGATCGGCATCGACAATCCCGAGGCCATCTCGCGATGGGTCTGGCTTTCGGTGGTGCGGGCACCAATCGCGGTCCAGCTGATCAGATCAGCGATGTATTGGGGCACCACCGGATCCAACAACTCGGTGGCCGCCGGCAGGCCCAGGTCGGCCAGGTGGAGGAGCAGCCCCCGGGCCCGACGCAGGCCGGTGTTGATGTCGTAGCTGCCATCGAGGTGGGGATCGTTGATCATCCCCTTCCAGCCCACGGTGGTGCGGGGCTTCTCGAAATACACCCGCATCACGATTTCCAGATCATCCTGATGGCGCTGCTGGGCCTCCAGAATCGCGGCGGCGTATTCCCTGGCCGCCCCCACATCATGAACCGAGCAGGGGCCCACGATCACCAGCTGGCGCCGATCTCCACCGTGGAGGATCGCCTTGATGCGCTCCCGGGCCCGCTGCACGGTGCGGGCGGCCTGTTCGGTGATCGGCAACTCACCATGCAGCACCGCCGGGGGCACCAGCGGCCGGGTTTCCACCACGTGGAGATCGGAGGTGGGGATCATGCTGCTGACGAGGGCAATCGGACCGGGGTAGCAGCCTATTCGGCCACTCGCGCCATCGAGCTCCGGCCGGGAAGCCAGAGGTTCAGGGGCAGCCCCAATCCCCTTCCATGGCGGCGATGGCGGCGCCTGAACTCAAGGCCCTCCCTCAATCCAAGGGACCCTGGCAAGGGCCAGACTCGACCTGATTGAGCCGGCCTGATTCACCCCCATGGACATAGATCTGACCAGCAGATTGATGAAGGCCAGGCATGAAGTTTCTTACCGTTCGCACCCAGGCGATCGATGGATTGCCCCAAGGGTTTTGAATTCCTCCTCCACTAGCTTCAGAAACCGGGGGTCAGCCATGGGTTCGCCCGGGGGCGCCGCCCAATTGAGTGCTGGCCTGATCGAGGTGGTGCTCCCAGGCTGCGGCCCATGGTCGCGGGCCTCTGGCAGCAGTGGCATCTAGGCCGGAACCAAGGCTCCGGGACAGGGGCACTTGTCGCCATTGCCACCAAGGGGTGATCGGGCGGCACTGAACAATGGATCCAATCCCCCGTCGTCCGGGATCCGAACCCGGCAGCCCCAGCCATGAGCGCCTCCTTCCTCTCCAATTACCGCCAAGCCGCCCTGGAGCGCGAAGAGCTGGGTGTGCCGGCCCTACCCCTCGGCGCCGACCAGACCCAAGCGCTGATCGCCCTGCTGGAGCAGCCCCCGGCCGGCGAGGAGGGCTTTCTGCTGCACCTGTTGAGCGAGCGCATCCCGCCGGGGGTGGATGAGGCCGCCTACGTGAAGGCCAGCTGGCTCAGCGCCATCGCTCAGGGCAGCTCCACCAGCCCTCTGCTGAACCCGATCGAGGCCACCAAGCTGTTGGCCACCATGATCGGCGGCTACAACGTGGGCGCCCTGATTGAGCTGCTCTCCAGCCCCGATCCGGCGATCGCCGCCGAAGCCGCCGCAGGCCTCAGCCGCACCCTGCTGGTCTACGACGCCTTCCACGATGTGCTGGACCTAGCGGCCACCAATCCCTACGCCAAACAGGTGGTGGACAGCTGGGCCGCGGCCGAATGGTTCACAGCCAAACCAGAACTAC
>JBAXOO010000365.1:0-2478 GCA_037133235.1 Cyanobium sp. ELA507 | reverse complement strand
CAAGCCAGCGATTGGCATCGGCCCGGATCCGGGCCGATGCCAATCGCTGGCTTGAAGCAACCACCCCGGTTTGGCGACGCCTGCTCACCAACATCCTGAGCGAATGCCGACTTCCCACCGACCAAAGGAATCAATGAACAGGTGCAGGAACCAAGGGGATCAAAGGACGATCGTGCTGGTGGGAGGCAATCCGCTCAATTTTGGCCTGGGCTGAAACCAACACATCCAGACAGATATTCTCAGCGGAATCAGGATCGCTATAGCCGAATGGATTATCAAGGTCACTGATCAGATGAAGCAGGAAAATCAACAAGAAAGCAATCACAAACAAAAAGAAGCACGCCTCTACAATCGCATCCGTCTTGGCCAGAACAAGGCCAACACAGAGTAGCGTCGTTGCTGTATAGGCCAACCAGTAGACCATCTTTACAAAATCGGTTTCCCGGATCACATCCACCCGGTTAAGCACCCGGAGGACGCAGGCCATTTCCGACATCAGACGCCCCTTCAAGGATGAATGGGCAAGCCATCGACTAGCAAGCACAACATGATCATGGGCTTCATCATAGGCATTGAGCATGCTCTCGGTATCCTCTTTTCCCTTCAACCAAGCCAAAATCGACCGGCCAAGCACAACGAGAGAGTCGAGATCTTCCTTGATATTAGCCTCTGGATGATGGATCGGAATAGCCTGAACCTCCCGAGCCACAAGAACCAGAGCAGAAGCAATTTCGCTAGGAATCTTTTCGCTCTCCTTGTAATCGGCGAGCACCCCATTCAACAAAAAACCCATCAGGAAAACATCGGAAGCCACCAGGGCTGAAAACAGGGGATTGATGCTGAGCCCCTCCATTCCCAGCCGATGCAAGATCAACTTCAGGACAATGACTCCACCAACAACCCCAGACACTCTGAGCAGGATCTGGGAGCGACGGCGATTCCTGAAACGTTTCCGAGCATCCGATTCAATTAAGCTTGGTCAACCTTTCTAAGTGATCGTCGATACCTTACAATGTTTGCCTCGATACGCACAGACCGCCGAATCGGCCTTGACCCTCAGGCCTTCCCCAGCCCTGCGGCGGGAAGGGCCTTGATCGCGGCCCGGTGCTCCTTGGCGCGGAGCAACGCTTCCACACAGCGGCCGTCCAACTTGCCAGCCCCCACCATCGAGCGCAGGATCTGCTCGGCATGGTGCTCAGTGAAGGCTAGTTTATAGGGCCGGGCCTGGGTGAGGGAGTCGTAGATGTCGGCCACCGCCACGATCCGCCCCGCCAGGCTCACCGCCTCACCGCGCAGGCCGGCCGGGTAGCCACTGCCATCAAGGAATTCATGGTGGTGGGCCACCACTTGGCGCAGCAGTTGGATCGCAGGGTCGTCGACCAGGTGAAAGGCTTCGATCAGCCGTTCGATCAACGCGATGCCAAGCGTCACGTGGCTGCGCATCACCTCCCGTTCAGCGGGATTGTGCTCGCGGGGCTTCAACAGGATCTGGTCCGGAATGCCCATTTTGCCTACATCATGCAGGGCCGCAAAACGGAACATCAACGCCGCAAAGTCCGCCGGCAGGGGAAGCTCCTCCGCCAATTCCTGGGCCACCAGGCGGCTGTAATGGGACACCCGTTGGAGGTGATGGCCCGTCTGCGGGTCCCGCAGGGCGGCAATCTCCACCACCAGCCCAAGGGTGGCGTTCAGATCGGCAAGCGAGCCCAGGTCATCACCGATGCGCAGCATCAGCAGGTCGAGGTGGGGCTGCAGGATCTCAAGGGCGGGCCCGTCGAAGGCGGCCGGCCGGCTGGCATCCAGAAACAGAAAACCCAGTAGGACGTCCCGTCGCAGCAAGGGCACGGTGAGACAGGAGCGCCAGCCCTGCGCCAGCAACCAACGGTTGTGCTCCTGAGTTGGGTCGAGTTCGGTGGCGAGGTCATCGATCACCCGGGCCTCCCGTTGGGCCTGCAGGGAGATCAGGGCGGGGAGAGAGGCCAGGGTGCGCTCGTCAAAGCGGCGTTCTGGTTCTGCCAGATCGTGGCAGAGGTAGGTGCGGAGCTGATCGCTGGCCGGGTCGTGGATCACAAAGGAGATCCGGCCGATCGCGGGGTCGATGCGGCGAATCCTTCCATGGACCCCCACCAAAAACTCCTGCAGATCTAGCCAGGGATCATTCAGGGTTTGGGGCAGGGCAATGAACCGTGGCACGACCTGATCGGCAGTGACATCCTTGAACTTAATCCGCCGGGGCGGCCGCGACCGTTGTCGATAGGCTGGCCGCATGGCCACCCCGGTGCTCGACGTTCACCATCTCACTGTGCACCGCGATGCGGTGGCGGTGGTGGATGACGTGAGCTTCTCCCTGGCTCCCGAAACCGATACGGCCCTGGTGGGGCCTAATGGTGCCGGCAAGAGCAGCCTGGTGCAGGCGCTGCTCGGGATCCTGCCCCGCAGCGCCGGAACAATCCGATTGCTGGGCCACCCCCTTGGCCC
>JBAXOO010000364.1:0-2491 GCA_037133235.1 Cyanobium sp. ELA507 | reverse complement strand
TCCTGCCGATGCACTGGGCCGGCCTGATGGGCATGCCGCGCCGGGTGGCCTCCTACGACCCCGAATTCGCCTTGGCCAACGTGCTCGCCAGCCTGGGCGCCTTCCTGCTCGGGGTGGCCATGATCCCCTTCCTGCTCAATCTGGTGAGCTCCTGGGTGCGGGGGGCTCGGGCCCCGGCCAACCCCTGGCAGGCGATCGGTCTGGAGTGGCTGCTGCCCTCACCGCCACCCGCCGAAAACTTCGAGCACGATGTGCCCACGGTGATCAGCGGCCCCTATGGCTACGGCCTCGGCCATCCCCTGGTGGCTGATCAGGAGCGCTACGAAGCACGACTCAAGGAGGCCTGAGGCGATGGCGGATTCCCTGTTCAGTACCCCCGCTGCCCTCGAACCTTCGAGTGGGCCCCAAAACAGCGGAGCGGCCGGCAGCCCCGGACCCGAGCACGGGCCTGGCCATGGGTCTGCAGAGCACGCCCACGGCGGCTACAACCTCACCGGCTTTGTGATCTTCCTGGCCTCCGAGAGCCTCATTTTCGCGGCGCTCTTTGCCGCCTACATCGTGCTCAAGGGCTCGGCGCCGCTCTGGCTGCCGCCGGGCGTGGAGGGGCTGGAGGTGCGCGAGCCCCTGATCAATACGGTCGTGCTGGTGAGCTCCAGCGGCGTGGCCTGGCTGGCGGAGCGGGCCCTGCACCGCCGCCAGTTGGTGCGTTTCCGGCTCTGGTGGCTGCTCACCATGGCGATGGGCACCTGGTTCGTAGTGGGGCAGGCGCGGGAGTGGCAGGGCCTGACCTTCGGCCTGGGCGATGGCGTCTTCGGCGCCTGCTTCTACCTGCTCACCGGCTTCCACGGTCTGCACGTGATCACCGGCGTGCTGTTGATGGCCCTGATGCTCTGGCGCTCCTTCCGCCCCGGCAACTACGACGGCGGCGAAGCGGGCGTGACGGCGGTGGGCCTGTTCTGGCACTTCGTCGATGTGATCTGGATCGTGCTGTTTGCGCTCCTCTACCTGTGGCAGGGGCGATGAGCGGGCTGATGAACGGGCCGATGAGCGGGGTAGTGGCGATGGGCGGCGGCCTGCTGATCGAGGAGCGCGAGTTCGATGTCCTGGTGGTGGGCAGCGGCGCGGGTGGCGGCACCCTGGCCGGCGAGCTGGCCGAGGCGGGCCTTTCGGTGCTGTTGCTGGAGCGGGGCACCCCCCTGCCGCTGGCGGATCAGAACGTGGCCAACATCGATCTGTTCCGCCGCCGCCGCTACCACCCGCCTGAGGAGTGGAT
Source organism: Cyanobium sp. ELA507 (assembly GCA_037133235.1). Classification (GTDB taxonomy): domain Bacteria; phylum Cyanobacteriota; class Cyanobacteriia; order PCC-6307; family Cyanobiaceae; genus Cyanobium. The sequence continues at coordinate 1,218 of JBAXOO010000364.1, read as the reverse complement.
CGGCACCGATGGCGACCCCTTTGCCCCCCAGATGGTGATGGCCCCGGGGGGCAACACCAAGATCTGGGGCGCGGTGCTGGAGCGGATGCGCGAGCAGGAGTTCTGCCACCTGCCGATGCAGGAGGGCCCCGGCCCCGACTGGGAGCTGCGCTACGCCGACCTCGAACCCTGGTACGAACGCGCCGAGGCCCTCTATCGCGTGCACGGCGAGGCCGGTTGTGATGCCACCGAACCGCCCCGCAGCGCCCCTTATTCCCTGGCGCCCCGGCCCCTGGAGCCGTTCCAGGACCTCCTGCGCGACGACCTCCTCCGCCAGGGACTCCACCCCTACCGGCTGCCGCTGAGCGTGGGCGAATCGGCGGAGGATCCCAGCGGCGATGCCGAGGTCTTCGGCCTGGAGCGGGCCTGCCGCTTCCCGGGATTCGAGCTGCGCACCGGCGCCGAGGTGCTCGCCCTGCATGGCTCCGCCAGCGGCCGCGAGGTGCGCGCTGTTGAGGCCCGCATCGATGGCCAGCGCTGGCTGTTCCGCGCCCACCAGGTGGTGTTGGCCGCTGGCGCCATCGCCAGCGCCGTGATCCTGCTGCGCTCCGCCTCAGAACGCCACCCGCGCGGCATGGCCAACGGTTCCGATCAAGTGGGCCGCAACCTGATGCGCCCCCAGCTCACGGCGATGCTGCAGCGCTCCTCCATCGTGCATTCGGGCCGCTATGGGCCGGGCCTGGGCCTCACCGATTTCCACGACGGCGACCGCAACGTCGACTACGCCCTCGGCGTGGTGCGCGGCGGCGGTGGCGTGCTGCAGGATCCGCTCTTCGCCGAATCGCCGCCGGTGTTGTCGCTGGTGAGCCGGCTGCTGCTCGATCCCGCCCTGGAGTGGCTGGCCGACCGCTCGGTGAGCTGGTGGGTGGCCAGCGCCGTGCGGCCCGATCCGGAGAACCGGGTGAGCCTGCGGGGCGAGCGGGTGGTGGTCAACGACCTGCCCAACAACCGCGAGGCCCACGACCGGCTGGTGTACCGCTGGCTGGCGGTGATGCAGCAGGTGGAGCGCGATCTGGCCACCACCGTGGTGCAGCGGGCGCCGATCTATCCCCGCGGCGAGGCGCCCCAAAGCGTGATGGGTTTTGCCTGCGGCACCTGCCGCCTGGGCAGCGATCCGGCCCGCTCGGTGGTGAACCTGGAGGGCCGCAGCCACGAGGTGGCGAACCTCTGGATCGCCGA
>JBAXOO010000363.1:0-2520 GCA_037133235.1 Cyanobium sp. ELA507 | reverse complement strand
GCTCCAACACCGCCAAGGCCACCTCGCGTGGCTCGCCCTCGGCCAGCAGGTACTTGCCGCCCATCACCCCCTGCAGCTCGGGAAACTCGCCCACCATCTGGCTCACCAAATCGTGCTTGCAAAGGTGGGCGGCGCGGCGGGCATGGTCCGCCGTATCGGCAGGCAAGTTGAGGTTGGCCAGCAACACATCGGTGCACCACTCCAGGCGCTCCACCCGCTCCCGCAGGCTGCCCAGCCCCTCCGCAAAGGTGACCCGGGCCAGGGCGTCACGGCGGTCGATGCTGGCTGTGGCCCGGTCGGCCCGCAGGAAGAACTCGGCATCGGCGAGACGCGCCCGCAGGACCCGTTCGTTGCCGCGGCGGATCGTGGGGCCCGCCTCGGCCCGGCCATTGCTCACACAAAGGAAGCGGGGCAACAGCTGGGCGTGGGCGTCGAGGGCCAGGGGATCGGCAGGTGCGTCCCGCCGCAGCAGGGGCACATAGCGCTGGTGGGCCCGCATCACCGTGCTGAGCACCTCCGGTGGCAGGGCCAGATAACGGTCATCGATGCTGCCCTCCAACAACTGGGGCGACTCCACCAGGTCGACCAACTCCTCAAACAGGCCCTGGGGCAGGTCTGCCGTGGCCGTGGCCGCTGCCGCCGCCGCCTCGAGGCCGTAACGGATGGTGGCCGCACGGGCGCCCCGCTCGACCTGCACATCGGCGGCGGCCAAGGTGGCGGAATAGGCATCGGCGCTTGGGATCGACAGGGGCTCAGGCCGCAGGCGGTGGCCCCGGCTCAGCCGATCGCTACTGAGGGGGGGATCACACTCGGCCAGGTGGATCGGCACCACCTCCCCATCCAGCAGGGCCACCAGCCAACGCACGGGGCGGCTGAAGCGGCTTTCCCCATCGCCCCAGCGCATGAAGCGGCGGCCCTGCAAACTCCAGATCCAGCTCGGCACGAGCTCCGTCAGCACCTCCGCCGTGCTGCGACCGGCCTGCACGGTGGTGGCGAAGACGAAGGGGCCCTTCTCCGTTTCACGAATCACCAAATCAGCCGGGTTCACACCACAGCGGCGGGCAAAGCCCTCGGCGGCGGCGGTGGGCTGGCCATCGCGGAAGGCCTGCTGGGCCGGGGGGCCCTTGCGCTCCTCGCGGCGATCCGCCTGCCTGGTCGGCAGGCCCTCCAGCCGCAGGGCCAGGCGACGGGGCGTGCCGTCGACCCGGATCGCTTCAGGCACCAGGGCAGCTTCGGCCAGATCCTGGGCAACCCGCCGCTCCAACTGGGGTAGGGCGGCCCCGGCGAAATCGGCGGGCAGCTCCTCGGTGCCGATCTCGAGCAGGAACGTGGCCATGGATCGCGAAAACCGATCGGGTGTCTGCCGAAACTGTATTGAAGGGTTGGCGGAGGGCCCTGAAACAGCCGCAAGGGATCCCGTTCGCTAACTTCGTGTGGTTGCTGTAGTACGCCGCGCATGAGTCCATCGAAGGTTGCCTCCCCAGCCACCGCCGATGGGTCTCATCAGCCTGCGGCCGCCAACCCTGCCCTTGATCCAGGAGCAACCGGCAAAGACGACAAGGCTCCCACCAAGTTTGAGCAGCTCAAGGCCGCCAGCGGCCACCTCCATGAGCCCCTTGGAAGCGAGCTGGCCAATGAGCTGAAGAGCTTCAGTGAAGGTGCTGTCCAGATTCTCAAGTTCCACGGCAGTTACCAGCAGGACAACCGCGACAACCGCCGCAAAGGACAAGACAAGGACTGGCAGATGATGCTGCGGCTCCGCAGTCCGGGGGGCCGCATCCCGGTGCCCCTTTATCTCGCCCTCGACGAGCTCGCCGACCGCCTCGGCAACGGCACCCTGCGGGCCACCACTCGCCAGGCCTTCCAGATGCACGGCGTGGCCAAGGCCGACCTCCAAGAGGTGATCGGCACGATCGTGCGGTCCATGGGCTCCACCCTTTCCGCCTGCGGGGACATCAACCGCAACGTGATGGCACCGGCAGCACCCTTCAGCAGCGGTGGCTACCCAGCCGCCCGCCTATTGGCGGACCAGATCGCCGACCTGCTGGCCCCCCAGGCCGCCGAGGGCTCCTACCTCGACCTCTGGGTGGATGGCGACCTCAGCTATCGAATCCGGCCCAGCACCATCGTGAAGAAGGTGCAGGCCCGGCAGGCCGAAGGGGCGGTGTTTAGTGGTGACGCCGCCGAACCCCTCTATGGGGCGACCTACCTGCCGCGCAAGTTCAAAGTCGCTGTCACCGTGCCAGGGGATAACGCCGTTGACCTGCTCACCCAGGACATCGGCCTGGTGCTGTTCACCGATCCCAACGGCCGCCCCCGCGGCTGCAACGTTTATCTCGGTGGTGGCATGGGCCGCACCCACAACAAGGACGAAACCTTCGCCCGCACCGCCGATCCCCTGGGCTATGTGGCGGCAGACCAGGTGCTCGATCTGGTCCAGGCGATCGTGGCCCTGCAGCGTGACCACGGCGATCGCCAGCAACGCCGCCATGCCCGGATGAAGTACCTCATCCACGACCG
>JBAXOO010000362.1:0-2525 GCA_037133235.1 Cyanobium sp. ELA507 | reverse complement strand
ACCGTGCCCACCCTGACCGACCGGGCTGGAGGGCGAGCACCACCGATCAACCAGCCCCCACGGCCTTCAGCCCCGGGGGCGCAGCGGCAGGGCAGAGGGGTAGAGCATCGGCTCGGCATCGGCCGCCATGGCCAGCCCGGGGCGATCACCCCGGACCAGATCCACCGCCAGCGGTTGGATCACCCGCAGGCGATGGCCAGCGAGCTCCACCAGATAGAGCCATTCGCGGCCGAGGAATTCACGGCCCAACACTTCCACCTCAACCCCGGCGCCTTGCCGCTGCCCAGGGGCAGCGGAGGCGAAAGGAGCACTGGGCACAACAAAGGTGAGATCGGTGGGCCGCAGCAGCACCTCCAGGCCCCCGTTGGGACTAGCCGCCCCCATCGAAGCGAGGGCGGAGGGTGAGACAGCGGCGCTGGGCTCGGGCAGGAGATCACCCAAGGCAGTCACCAGCCACCCATCGCGCCACTGGGCCGGCAGCCCATGGGCCTGAAGCACGAACCGCGCCACGAAGGCGGTGGCCGGCCGCCGCACCAGCTCCAAAGGGGTGGCGCACTGCTGCAAAACCCCTTGGTGCAGCACCGCCACCCGATCGCAGATCGCCAGGGCCTCCTGGGGATCGTGGGTCACCAATAGGGCGCTGGCCCCGCAGCGGGCGAGCACCGCCGGCAGCTCGCTGCGGAGCCGCAGCCGCACCTCCCCATCGAGGTTGGAGAAGGGTTCATCGAGCAGCACCACCGCCGGCTCCGGCGCCAGGGCCCGGGCCAGGGCCAGGCGCTGACGCTGGCCGCCCGAGAGCTCGTGGGGGTAGCGCCCCTCCAGCCCTTGCAGGCCGAGGAGCTCCAGCAGCCAGGCCGCCCGGGCCCTGTCGGCACCGGGCCCCATTCCAAAACAGGTGTTGGCCCAGGCATCGAGATGGGGAAAAAGGGCATAGTCCTGGAACACCATCCCCACCCCGCGCCGCTCCGGCACCAGGAAACGCCTGGTTCCAGCTACCTCACGGCCATCGATGCGGATCACGCCGCGCTCGGGCGTTTCAAAACCGGCGATCAGGCGCAGCAAGGTGGTCTTGCCGCAACCGGAAGGCCCCAGCAGACCCACCAGTTCGCCGGGCTGCAAGGCCAGATTCACCCCCTGCAGGGTCCACTCGGCGGCAGCCGCAAAGCGATGCCAGAGCTGCTCCAACTCCACCCGGGGTCCCGGCAGGTCAGCCGAGGGGAGCCTTGCGCCGCTGGGGCTGAGCCCCCCAGGTTGGACGAACGGCAGGGACGGCGGTGGGGCGAAAGGATCGGCGGAATCGATCGGCGGGCGCCATAAGCTCAATATCCATTCTCCAGCAGCGAGCCCGCCGTGCAGCAGGCCATCAACACCAGCGCCGCTCCCGCCCCCGTGGGTCCCTACAACCAGGCGGTGGCGGCCGCTGGCCTGCTCTGGTGCTCCGGTCAGATCGCCCTCGATCCGCTCAGCGGGGCGATGGTCGGCGAAGGCGATGTGGAGGCAGAAACGCGTCAAGTGCTGGCCAATCTCCAGGCCGTGCTCAGCGCCGCTGGGGTGGGCCCGGCTCAAGTGGTGCGCACCACCGTGTATCTCGTGGATCTGGCCGACTTCGGCCGGGTGAATGCGCTCTACGCCGAGCTGTTTGGGGCGGGCACGGCGCCGGCGCGGGCCTGCGTGCAGGTGGCCGCCCTGCCGAAGGGCGCTCGGGTGGAGATCGACGCCGTGGCCGTGCTTCCCTGAGATTCCGCGATGCCCTCAGTGGGGGCGGATGCGCCGGAAGGTCAGGTTGAAGCGCTCCTGCTGGAGCCGCAGGCGGGCGGGTAAGCCGTGCTGCCAGTGCTGCTGGGTGGGCGATTCCATCAGCAGCAGGTCGCCGTCGGCCAGATCGAGGCCAAAGGGCATGGCCGGCTCCCGGGGCTGATCGCCGCCCGTCAACAGGGGCGCCTGAAAACCGCCGCGCCGGGGGCGAGGGCGAAACCGCAGGGCGCGGGTGGCACCGAGGCTGAGCGAGGCGATCGGGTGGCGGGCTTCGAGCTCCGGCTCGTCATCGGCGTGCCAGCCCATCCGGTCGGCACCGGTGCGGTAGCGGTTGAGCAGCAGGCTGTTGAAGTCGAGTCCGAGCCGGTCCCGCAGCAGCTGCCGCAGGGCCGCCAGGGGAGGGGTCCAGGGCAGGGGCTCATGGCAAAGGCCGCTGTAGCGATAGGCGCAGCCCCGATCCCCGTACCAGGCCACCAGCCGCGGCACCCGATGACGGCGTCCGTAAACCATCACCTCGGGCTGATCCCAGGGGATCGCCTCCTCCAGGTGGCGGCGCAGGGCCTGGCGATCGGCGCCCGCTAGCCAGCCGCTCCAGTGAACCAGGGCCAGCCCTGGTTGGTGAATGGCCGTGGCTCCCGGGATATCCACGGGTAAAGGGGGCACGGAAGCGCTGATCGGTGCCCACCAGGATCGCCCAGAAGCCCGACCCTATGGCGCAAGACAAAGGGGGCCGCCACCCAGCCCGCAGCGGTAATCGAGCCGATTAGGCG
>JBAXOO010000361.1:0-2526 GCA_037133235.1 Cyanobium sp. ELA507 | reverse complement strand
TACAGCCTGCAGATGATCGACCTCTGGCTCAACGTGCAGCGCGCCGGCGACTACAACCCCACCCACACCCACGGCGGCAGCTTCTCTGGGGTCCTCTATCTGGAGGTGCCTCCCCAGGTGTGTGCCGAGAGTTTCGATGGCCAGCTCTGCCTGCATGGTCCCGAGGAATGGCACATCCAGAGCTTTCGCACCGGCATGGCCCACTACGTCCTGCCGAAGGCGGGTGAGTACTTCGTGTTTCCCGCCTGGCAACCCCATTCGGTGGCGCCGTTTCGGGGCCAGGGGGAGCGCTGGTCGATTGCCTTCAACGTGGTGGCTGTGCCCCAGGCCGCGCGGCCTTCAGCACCGGCTCCCTCAGCCGCCTCCCAGTCAGCCCCAGCCCAGTCCTCGGTAGGTCCGCCAGTGGCGGGCCAGCCAGCGGTGAATGTTTCGCTCTCGACGGTGCGGCCCAGGCCAGGGGGGTTCTGAGCCAGCGTCGGCCCCGCCAGCGTGGATCCCAGGCGGAGGAAGGAACGATTCGGGAGTCGTTCGACGAGGTGGCCCCGGAACTGCGCGACCAGCTCCTGGCCTGGTGGGCGATCCACGGCCGTCATGGCATCCCCTGGAAACGGCTCCCCGATGGGCGCAGCCCCGAGCCGGGGGAGATGCTCGACCCCTATCCCGTGCTGGTGGCCGAGGTGATGCTGCAGCAGACCCAGCTGCAGGTCGTGCTGCCCTACTGGCAGCGCTGGATGGCGGCCTTTCCCAGCTTGGAGGCCCTGGCGGCCGCCCAAGAGCACGACGTGCTCATGCTGTGGCAAGGGCTCGGTTACTACTCCCGCGCCCTGCGCCTGCACCGGGCGGCCCATCAGCTGCTCATGGGCCATCGCGAGAACCGGAAGCAGGGCCCCGATCAGAGTCAGCGCCTGGGCCCGAATCCCGGCTTGCCTGAGGCTCCGGGCCCAGATCGATCGGGTCTGTGGCCACCCACTCTGGAGGGCTGGCAGGCCCTGCCGGGATTGGGGCGCAGCACGGCGGCCAGCATTCTGTCTTCGGCCTTTGATCAGCCGGAGGCGATTCTCGATGGCAACGTCAAGCGGGTGCTGGCGCGGCTGATCGCCTGTCCAGTTCCACCGGCACGGCAGCTGGCCCTGTTCTGGAGGCTCAGCGAGAGCCTGCTGGATCCGCGGCGGCCCCGGGCCTTCAACCAGGCCTTGATGGACCTGGGGGCCACCGTCTGCACCCCCCGCAACCCCACCTGTGGCACCTGTCCCTGGCGGGGGCACTGCGCTGCGTACGCTGCCGGCGATCCCGCCCGTTTTCCCGTGAAGGATGCCCCCCGCGCCGTGCCGTTCCAGGTGATCGGGGTGGGGGTGGTGCTCGATGGCGCCGGCCGGGTCTTGATCGATCAGCGGCTACATGAGGGCCTGCTCGGCGGGCTTTGGGAATTCCCCGGCGGCAAGCAGGAGGAGGGGGAGGCGATCACCGCCACGATCCTGCGGGAGCTGGCCGAGGAACTGGCAATCGCGGTGGAGGTGGGGGAGGAATTGATCGTGATCGAGCACGCCTACAGCCACAAGCGGCTGCGCTTTGTGGTGCATCTGTGCCGCTGGATCGCCGGTGAGCCCCAACCGCTCGCCTCCCAGCAGGTGCGCTGGGTGGACCCGGCTGAGCTGGATGCCTATCCCTTCCCCGCCGCCAATGCCCGCATCATCGCGGCGCTGCGGCAGCGGCTTGGGATCGCTCCAGCCCCCGCCCCAGCCTCCGCTCCAGCCGGTTCGCCCCAGGCTGGGGAGAGTCGCTCCGCCGCCTGATGGGCCCCCCGAACCCGTCGCTGGCTGGGCCGCCGCTGGTGATCTGCCTCGGCGAGGCCCTGGTGGATCGCCTGGTGGCCGAGTCCGACGCGGTGGCGCACTTCGCTGCCGAGACCCACGTCGACAACTCACTGGCCGACCCCGCGCCGTTCCTGCGCAGCAATATCGTGGGGACGTTCTCGGTACTCGAAGCGGTGCGCCGGCACGGCGTCCGGCTTCACCACATCTCCACCGACGAGGTGTACGGGGACCTACCGCTGGACCGGCCGGTCCGTTTCACCGAGACGACGCCGTATCAGCCGTCCAGCCCGTATTCGGCGACGAAAGCCTCGGCGGACCTGCTCGTGCGAGCCTGGATCCGTTCGTACGGCGTCAACGCGACGATATCTATCTGCTCGAACAACTACGGCCCGTTCCAGCACGTCGAGAAGTTCATCCCGCGCCAGATCACCAATGTGCTCTCCGACCGACGACCCAAGCTGTACGGGACCGGCGCCAACGTGCGCGACTGGATCCACGTCGACGACCACAACAGCGCGGTATGGGCCATCCTCGAGCGCGGCTCCGCCGGCCGGTCCTATCTCGTCGGCGCCGACGGGGAACGCGACAACCTTTCGGTGCTGCGGCTGATACTGACCCTGATGGACCACGACCCGGACGACTTCGACCACGTCGCCGACCGCCCCGGTCACGACCTGCGCTACGCGATCGACGCCGGCGCACTGCGGGAGGA
>JBAXOO010000360.1:0-2548 GCA_037133235.1 Cyanobium sp. ELA507 | reverse complement strand
ACCAAAACCATGGCCAAAACCCTGCCGATGACCCTGCAGTGGGATGAGAGCTTCGCCATCGGCTCCGACACCCTCACCGGCGTCAACAACGCCGATTACCAGCCGCCGTTCCGCTTCACGGGAACGCTCAACAAGCTCACGATCAAAATTGATCGGCCCCAGTTGTCTGCGGCAGACACCAAGAGCCTGGAGGCGGCGATGCGCACTAAGGCGATCAGCGACTGAGCCGCCCTACCTCAGCAACGGCTCCGCCACCAGCAGCACCAGGCTGCGGCTATCGAGGGCGGCTGTGGTGTCGACGAAGGCCTGCGGCTGTTCGGGCAGGTCCTGATCGGCGGGAAGGGCGGTGTTGATCACCTGCCGCCAGCCGCTGGCGCAGGGTGGCAGCGCAAAGCTCATCGGCTGGTAGTAGGCGTTGAGGCCGCACCAGAGCAGGGCACCCCGCTCCTGGTCGTGCAGGCTCCAGGCTAGGCAATGGGACCAACTGGCCCAGTCGGGATTGCCCAGTTCCACCCCGTGCCATACCCGCCAGGTGGTGGGCCCATCACCCGGCCGCCGCGGTGGGCCCTCGGCCAGGGGTTGGTCGGGATTGAGCAGGGGGGCCAGGAGCCGGCGCAGGGCCAGCAGCCGCTGCAGGAAGCGTTCCAGCGCCGCATCGTCGGCATCCGGTTGCCAGTGCATCCAGCCGAGCGGGTTGTTTTGGCACCAGGTGTTGTTGTTGCCGCCCTGGCTGCGGCGCACCTCATCGCCCATCAGCAGCATGGGCACCCCGGGGGTCAGCAACAAGGAGCTCAGCAGGTTGCGAATCTGGCGATCCCGCAGCGCGTTGACGGCCGGGTCGCTGCTGGGCCCTTCCACGCCGTGGTTCCAGCTGTTGTTGTGGTTGTCGCCGTCGCGGTCGTTCTCGCCGTTGGCCAGGTTGTGCTTGCGGTCGTAGCTCACCAGGTCGGCCAGGGTGAAGCCGTCGTGGGCGGTGAGGAAGGTGATGGTGCGTCCCACCGCTGCCCCAAGGCCACCGAAGAGGTCGGGGTTGCCGGCGATCCGTTGCGCCAGGGGCCAGACCGACTTGTCGTCCCCTTTCCAGAAGCGGCGCAGGTCGTCGCGGAAGCGGCCGTTCCAGCTGGCCACGCGGCGGGCCGGGAAATCGGCCAGCCGGTAGAGACCACCGCAATCCCAGGGTTCACTGATCAACTTGAGGTCGGCCAGGTCCGGGTCGGCCTCCATCTCTTCGAACAGGGGCGGCAGATCGAGCGGGGCCAACTCCTCGCCGCGGCTCAGGGCGATGCCGAGGTCGAAGCGGAAGCCATCGATGCCCAGCTCCACCGCCCAGCAGCGCAGGGATTCCAGGATCAGGCGGCGCACCAGGGGGCGGTTGGCGGCGATGCTGTTGCCGCAGCCGCTCACATCCAGGTAGTCCCCGCGGCTGTTCTGGTGGTAGTAGAGCGAATCGCCAAAGCCCCGCCAGCTCAGGGTGGGCCCATTCTGGTTGCCTTCGCTGGTGTGGTTGTAAACCACATCCAGGATGACCTCCAGCCCTTCGCGGTGGCAGGCGGCCACCAGCTCCCGCACCTCCCGCCGCGCCGCCAGGGGATCGGCATTAGCCAGGTAACCGGGATGGGGGGCCATCCAGCTCACGGGGCTGTAGCCCCAGTGGTTGAAACGGCCGGCCGGGGCATCCTGGGGGTCGAAGGCCATCACCGGCAGCAGTTCGATCGCTGTGATCCCCAGCTCCCGCAGCCGGGGCAGCACCTCGATCAGGCCCAGCAGGGTGCCCTGGCGGTCGCTCGCCACCGGACAACCGGGGCCCCTGGTGAAGCCGCCCACGTGCAATTCGTAGATCACGCTGCTCTGCCAGCGGTGGCGGGGCCGGGGGGCCGCCTCGAAATCGAAGCGATCCCGCTCGGTCACGACCCCCTTGAGGCAGGAGGCGGTGTTGGGGATGGCGCCCACGGCCGTTCCCCGCCGATACACCTCCCAGCCGCTGATCGCCCGGGCGCAGGGATCGAGCAGCACCTTGGAGGGGTTGAAGCCGTGGCTGCCGGGTTGTATCGGCCCGAACACCCGGTAGCCGTAGCAGCAGCCGATGCCCACACCTTCCACCTCCACATGCCAGTGGTCACCAGAGCGGTGCTGGCCGTCGAGCTCGATCAGCTGCTGCGGTTCGCTGGCGTTGCCATCGGCGAAGAGCAGCAGTTCCACCCGGGTGGCCAGCGGCGCCACCACGGAAAAGTTGACGCCCCACGTGGTGGCGGTGGCCCCCAGTGGCCAGGGATGTCCGATCCGGATCGCCGACAAGGGCCTGGTCAGGGTTGGCACCAAGTTAGTGCCCAGCTCCCGGCGCGTCGGCCGGCACCGCGGCCGTTGCGGCTCTGGGGGGCCATGCGCCAAGGTTTGGAACCGCCTGGTTGCCCGGTTGATGGACCCCGCCCCCGCCGCTTGGGCTCCGCCACCGCTTGACCCCGGCCGGCCGCCGCTGGCGGTGGCCCCCGGTCTTTGGCTCTTTGCCCCCAACCGGGACACCCAGGGCGGCAGCTCCTGGCTGCTGGAG
>JBAXOO010000359.1:0-2550 GCA_037133235.1 Cyanobium sp. ELA507 | reverse complement strand
CCACAGCGGGCTTGGAATTAACCACCAGCCCAATCCCGCTCAACCGTTCCAAGACCCTCAGCATCAGACCCTCGCTGTTGGTCGCCTATCAGGTCGATGCACTGGCCAACAACAGCGCCAACAAATCCATCAATGCCTCCTTCAGCCAGGCGGCCGGGATCTGTGTCAATTGCAGCAGCGAGGGGCAAAACCTGGGCGCCAACAGCCTGAACCTGAACGGAGCAGTCGACCTACAGATCAGCCAATCGACGGCTTTCTATCTCAATGCCTCCTACAGTGCCTACAGCAACGCTTCTCAATTCGGCTACGGGGGCGGCGTGAGGGTGCGCTTTTGAGCTGAATGCCCCACTTGCCCCACTTGCCCCACTTGCATAGAGGCAGATGTTGATCGATCAGAACTGTGCCGATCACCGCCTGCATCTTTGGGCTATCGATGGCCTGGCTCACCACCGAGGAGCTCTGCACCCAGTTGACCTCACCACTGAAGCGGTTGCTGCTGTAATCGCAGGTCATGCTGCTGCCGGATTCGAAACCAATATCGAGGGTTCCGCGCCGCCGACCGCCGCCAGTGACCTCCCCTAGAATGAATGTATGGCACCATCCCTGCGGAGAAGGGCCATGCATGCCGTCAGCGTCAGCGGACTAAACAAAATCCACGCTGATTTCGACACCCTGGAACAGTGGCTGCCATTGTCATCGCCATAGCCAGGCCTCAGATCGCCCTGGCCCGCGTCAGTTTTCCTGGCGGAGGGGGTTTGGGCTGGCTGGAGGCGCTGTTCGGCCAGATGCTGGTGAGCGAGGAGGTGATGGCTGATGAGCCCAGCGGCGGCTATCCCGCCAGGGAGAAGCCGATCAAGTCTGCGATCTGTTCAGGTTGGCTCAGGTCCTTCTCCCTCCTTAAAGAACCATGGTTGTCGTTCATTTCAAGCCCATGACGTCATTGCAAACCCACCTGCTCAGGATGCTGGCTGGCAGTACCGCGGTCTTGTTGTCGTTGCTGATTGGGCCTCTCGTCGCCGCTGAGAGCCAACTGCAATTGCGACCGAGTCAGGAGCGGTTTTCCAGCGGTGATCGCATCTGGTGGCTCGAATGGCGCCAGGGTAAGCAGGTCTTGCAACGCTGGGCTGCAGCTAGCGGCGCCGGTCAGAGCCAGGGTTTGGACCGCCGCTGGAACCCCGGCAATGGAGCCCCGCTCCCCGCTGGAACCTATCTCCTGGGTCGGCCAGAGCCATGGGGAAGCGATCTATGGATTGGGCTGGAGCCCCGGTTTTCAACGCGTCGCAGTGGGCTTGGCATCCACAACTGCTTCCCTGGAGTGGGTTGCATCTGCTTGCCGCAACGCCGCGAGCTAGATCAACTGGCTTCCTTGATCAGAAAGCACGACATCCGCCGTCTGGTCGTGCTGCAGTGATGCATGAATGGAAGAAAACCCGGAGAGCATCCAAGTGGTACCTATCCCTTGCTGCACAAAAGATCTACCAGCGAGATTTATATTCAAGCGAATCTATCAAGAAGAAGAGAACCATACCCGCATAGGGGGATCGGAGTTGGGCCGGAGCGAGTGGCGCATCGCTGGCTCGGCAAAGCAAACCACCGACGCTTCTGATCGTCTCACGATCGGTCGGGCATGAAGAAGCTTCAACCGACTGCAGGCTGTTTTGATGGATATCTCAGTCCATGACAACCAGGGGTTTGCTGCAGCAGGGATGGCTACATTGTTTTGCACGTTGTCAATAAGCTCCCATGCCATCCGGCGCCACCTTTAACTCCCCTGACGATGAGCCGGCCGGTGATCCACTCCATCGCCGCGCGGTGGAAGCGGGTCAACTGCGGGGCCTGACCCAAGCGGAAGGCATCATCATGATCGTGCTTGGGATTTTGGCCCTGAGCTTCCCTGTGGTGGCCTCTGCTTCCGTCACCGTGATGGTGGCCATCGGTTTCTTGGTGGCAGGCATCGTGGGTTGGATCGACAACGTGTTGCGGGCCAGAAGCCTTGAGCGCTGGTATTGCTTTTGGCGGCTTGTGGTCTCCACCCTGTTGCTGGTCACCGGCCTTTGGATGGTGATCCAGTTCAAATCAGGGATGGTTCCCGCTGCGTTGCAGATCAAGGCCCTGGCCTCGGCGATCGGCCTCGTCTTCCTGGCCGAAGGGGCCGTGACGGCCATCCTCTCGCTCAGCCATCGCACCAAGCTGGGTTGGGGCTGGGGAGTTGCCAATGGCCTCGTGACCCTTGTTCTTGGTGTCCTGATCCTGACGATGAGCCCGGCCGGCATGCTTTCCGTGATCGGCCTGCTCGTGGGGATCAGTTTCCTATTCAGTGGCTTCGATCTGCTGGGCTTCAGCAGCCGCTTCCATTCGCCGGCAGCATCTCATCCTCCAGTCGGCTGATCTCTTCCTCCCCTAGGCCCGATCCATCCACCAGCGGCTCAAGGGCTCCCGCCGGTGGCTCTGCAGAAGCCAAAGTACGCGCGCTGGCATGACTCCATGCAGAACAAGTCATGATGCCCCTCAACGGGCATGACAGAGCCAGCCACCCATCGGATGCGACAC
>JBAXOO010000358.1:0-2551 GCA_037133235.1 Cyanobium sp. ELA507 | reverse complement strand
TCGTGGTCTCATCAGGGATTCGATCGCCGATCATGTCGATCCCTGCGAAACGGCGAATCCCGTGGGAGCTGGTTTTGGTCAATAGGTGTAGGTGAGATTCAGGTGTAGCGCTCCGGAGAGGCTCATCCCGGCTTCCGCCAACATCCGACGGTGGATCACCCGGAGTAAGGGGGTGATCTCCACGCCCTGCTCGAGGCCCTCCATGGTGCGTGCCTCCACCATCAGCCAGGGCTGCCAACGGTCGTAGGAGGCGGGGGTGAGGGCCAACCCCGCCCTTGCCGAGGTCATCAGTCTGCTGATGTCGGCGGCCTGGAACCAGCGGGCCGAAGCGCCAACGTAGAGACGGCGGGTCTCAAAGTCCAACTGTCCCCAGGGAGACCAGGCCGCTCGATGGGCACGGCTACTGCCATCAGCGGGAAAGATGGTGAGCAGGCCAGCGCCAACACCGGCCCAGGCATTGGCTTGGTACTGGGCACCGTTCCAGCGGTGCAGCCGCTGGGTGACCATCACCAGACTCCAAAGTTCCTGGCCGGATGCGTCGCCGTTGCCCGTGCCGCCGCTGCCTGCCTCGGGATGCATCCAATGGAGGGCTGGGCCCACTCCGGTGCTGCGGGTGATGGCCGGGGTCACGGTGAACGACGACCAGGCCGGTTCGTACTCGCCACTCACGATGATGCTGCCCTTATGGGCCAGCGGCGCGGCGGCCGCAGGAGAGAAGCCGGATGCTCCCACCCCTGCAAGCAAAACCAAGGCGGTGATCAGGGGTGGATACACAACCAGCAAGCAAAAAGGTGACTGCCTGCAGCACCTACCACCGATCAGCCTATGCCCAATCGCCGGGCCTCCAGCCCCAGGGAAGCCGTCGCCCGTCCTCGCCGCGACCATGGTGTGCGGTCGCGGGGCCAGGGCGGGACTGGACAGAGATCACATTGCAATGCAGGCTTCATGTAGTTGCCCTAAACACATGAAGCGACTCCTTTCCTCTGCCTTGATCGCCGCTGCCCTGCTTGGCGGCAGCGGTGCCATGGCCTGCAGTCTTTGCCCCCGCGTAGCGGTTGCTGCCTCCTCCTCCTCCCTCTACCGGATCTCGGTGAGCGGCATGGTGTGTTCCTTCTGCGCCCAGGGCGTCGAGAAGCGGCTTAAGGCTGTGGCCGGCATTGAAGCGGTGCGCATCGATCTCTCCAAGGGGATGGTGGAGGTCACCGCCCGCAGTGGCGCCGCCCTCGATACGGCCAGCCTGAAGCAGGCCATCCGGGATGCCGGCTACGACGTTCGTCGCATTGATCGTGTGGCCTCGGCCAGCGCTGCTACGGCCGGAAAGCCCAACTGATTCCGACGACTTGGTCTTCGGCGTGCCCACCTGCGGTTGCAAACGAGGTGGACAGGGGCGAGATAGGCATGTACACTAGATGTAGTTGCCACAGACATTTGAAGCGCCTCTTCGCCTTTGCCCTGATCTCCGCAGCCGCATTTGTTGGCAGCGGGGCCCTAGCTTGTGAAAAGCACCTCAACTCCCAGCAGAGCAACACCTCGCTCCAGGACAACACCTCCCAATCCGCCAACGGCGATCCCAAGGCCCAGGTCAAGCAGAAGTAAAATGACGTTCTCTCGACGCTTACTCCCACTGGTCGCCCTGGGGCTGGTCAGTCTCTGCCACGGTGTAGCCCTGGCGGGCTCCTCCCTCTACAGGATCACTGTGAACGGGATGGTGTGTTCTTTCTGTGCCCAGGGCATCGAGAAGCGCCTCAAGGCTGTACCTGGGATTGAAGCGGTGCAGATTGATCTCTCCAAGGGAATGGTGCAGGTCACCGCCCGTAGTGGCGCCTCCCTCGATACCGCCACCCTGAAGCAGGCCATCCGCGACGCTGGCTACGATGTTCGCCGTATTGATCGACCGGCGCCGGCCAGTGCTGCGACGGCCGGAAAGCCCAACTGATGGTGAATCGATCCGATGGCCGCCAAGCGATGGCGGAAGGCAAGCAGCTCCGCCTCGTGCAGATGATGAGTCTGCTGTTCACCTCCGGCACCCTGGTGTGCTGTGTGTTGCCTGCCACCCTGGTGTTGTTGGGGGCGGGATCGGTGATGGCCAGCCTGATCAGTGCCGTCCCTGGTCTGGTGCTCATCTCCGCCAACAAGCCCCTGGTCTTTGGCCTGGCCGGCGTGGGTTTGCTGCTTGGTGGGTTCGCGTTGTGGCGCCAGGCCACCTACGGCAGCTGCCCGATCGACCCTGACCGCCGCCGCGCCTGCCTGCGGTTGCAACGACAAGCGCGTGCCTTGTTCAGTGTTTCGCTGCTGGCCTATTTGGTGGCGGTTGTCGTCACTTTTATCTTGCCCCATTTCATTTGATCGGGCTGAGTTGAATAGGCTCCAGCCCCTGAAAGCTCTCGGTCGTTGGGGAGAACCAGGGATTGAGAAGGCTTGCCCGGACGACCCATGCTGATGGTGAGCATGTTCAGCCACGCCGTTGACGCTCAGCCCAGCAAGTCTTGCTCCGTTGGCTGATGTCCAAGCGGACTCTTTGGCAACTATCTCCCGTAAGCTGGCCTTAGGG
>JBAXOO010000357.1:0-2553 GCA_037133235.1 Cyanobium sp. ELA507 | reverse complement strand
GGCCTGGAGGGGCCCCGCCATCAGCAGGGCCGTGCCCCATGCCGTGGCGGAAGCGATCGCCGATATGCGCGCCATCGCGGCCTTCGCCAGAAACCTGAACCTAGGGCGGCCTCGGGTGTGCGTGGTGAACAGGACTCAGGAGGCCAATCCCTAGGATTGAAAGCCATGCCCGGCGTGGGGCTCCCCCTACCGTCGATCCTGGATCATGCATGGGTTCACCACGGGGTCCAACGGATCCACGGGGGCGCCGCCATCGGAACCTCCTGCAGCCGTCGATCCGCGTCCATCGCGGCGATTCCCTCGATCCGCTTCCGCAGCACCACCTCGGGTTATGCCTTCCCCTTCCGCCCCGCTCTGGCCCCATTGCGACAGCCCAGCCCCGGCGGCGGTGGCGGGTGAGAAGGACGCCTGTGGGGTGGGCTTCCTGGCCCATCTCGATGGCACCCCCAACCATTGGGTCTTGCGCCAGGCCCTGCGGGCCCTGACCTGCATGGAGCACCGTGGCGGCTGCGGCGGTGACGGCGATTCCGGCGATGGCGCCGGGATCCTGTGCGGTATTCCCTGGAGCTACCTGGAGACCATCTGGCCCGCCGCAGCGGCGGCCGATGCCGGCGTGCGGGGTCTGGCCATGGTGTTCCTCCCAGAGGATGGACAGCGCCGCCAGGAGGCCCGTCGCTTCTGTGAGGAGGAGGCCTCCCGTCTGGGCCTGCGCAGCCTGGGCTGGCGCCCCGTGCCGGTGGATCCGGCCGTGCTCGGCCCTTTGGCCCGCCAGACGGCGCCGGTCATTGAGCAGTGGCTAGTGCTGGCGCCAGGCGTTTCCGCCGCCAGCAGCCAGGAGGTCGATGCCCTCGAAGCCCTGCTGTTCCGCCTGCGGCGCCGCGCCGTGGACCGCAGCCGCGAGGCCTGGGGCAGCGACATTGGCAACCTCTATTTCGCCTCAATCAGCGCCCGCACGGTTGTCTACAAGGGCATGGTGCGCTCCGAGGTGCTCGATCGCTTCTACGCCGACCTGCGCGACGAACGCTTCACAGTCAGCTTTGCGGTGTACCACCGCCGCTTCAGCACCAACACCCTGCCCCGTTGGCCCCTGGCCCAGCCGATGCGGCTGCTCGGCCACAACGGTGAGATCAACACCCTGCTGGGCAACATCAACTGGGCCAGTGCCGCCGAGGCCAACCTTGAGGCCGTCTGGGGTGAGGCGGCGTCCGACCTGCGGCCCCTGGTGAATGCCGCCTTCAGTGATTCCGCCAACCTCGATGCCACCCTCGAGCTGATGGTGCGCAGCGGCCGGCCGATCACCGACAGCCTGCTCACCCTGGTGCCGGAAGCCTTCCGCGACCAGCCCGAGCTCGATCACCGCCCGGCGATCAAGGACTTTTACGAATACAACGCCTGCCTGCAGGAGCCCTGGGATGGCCCGGCCCTGCTGGTGTTCAGCGATGGCCGCATGGTGGGGGCCACCCTGGATCGCAATGGCCTGCGGCCCGCCCGCTACTGCATCACCAGCGATGGCTACGTGGTGATGGGCTCGGAAACCGGCGTGGTGGAACTGGAGGAGAGCCGCATCATCGAGAAGGGCCGCCTCGGTCCTGGCCAGATGCTGGCGATCGATCTGGAGCAGGGGCGGGTCCTGCGCAATTGGGAAGTGAAGGAGCAGAGCGCCTCCCGCCACCCCTACGGCACCTGGCTCGCCGCCTATCGCCGCAACCTCGCCCCCGGTCCCTGGGAGCAGGAGCGCCGCCTCGCCGACCTCGACCTGCTCCAGCAACAGAGCGCCTTCGGCTTCACCGCCGAAGACCTGGACCTGGTGATCGAGGACATGGCCGGGGCCGGTAAGGAGCCCACCTATTGCATGGGCGACGACATCCCGCTAGCGGTGCTCTCCTCCAAGCCGCACCTCCTCTACGACTACTTCAAGCAGCGTTTCGCCCAGGTCACCAACCCGCCGATCGACCCACTGCGGGAGAAGCTCGTAATGAGCCTGGAGATGCACCTGGGCCAGCGGGGTTCGGCCCTGCGCCCCGAGCCCACCGGGGCCGGGGTGCTGCATCTCGACAGCCCGGTGCTCAACGAGGCGGAGCTGGCCGATCTGGCCGGCCATGGCCTCCCCCTGGCCACCCTTTCCACCCTGCTGCCGGTCACCGATGGTCCGGCTGGTCTGGAGCAGGCGGTGGCCCGGCTGTGTGCCGGGGCCGAAGCCGCCGTGCGCAGCGGCACTTGCATCCTGGTGCTCTCCGACCGCAGCGCTGGCGGGATCAGTGCCGGCACCACCTACATCCCCCCACTCCTGGCGGTCGGCGCGGTGCACCAACACCTGCTGCGCCTGGGCCTGCGCCTGCAGTGCTCGATCGTGGTTGACACCGCCCAGTGCTGGAGCACCCATCACCTGGCCTGCCTGATCGGCTACGGGGCCAGCGCCGTCTGCCCCTGGCTGGCCTGGGAAACCACCCGCCATTGGCTCGCCCATCCCAAGACCCGCTCCCTAATCGAGCGGGGCAAACTTCCCGATCTCACGCCCGATGCGGCCCAGGCCAACGTGCGCAAGGCCCTCGA
>JBAXOO010000356.1:0-2557 GCA_037133235.1 Cyanobium sp. ELA507 | reverse complement strand
ACCCAGAAGTCGGTGGCCACCATGCTCAAGCACTCCCACTTCTACGAGCCGCTCCCCGACAAGTACATCGATTCGGCCTTCCTCGATCGGATCCATGCCTTCAATCCCGGCTGGGAGGTGCAGCCAGTGCACCATGAGCTGTTCTGCACCGGCTACGGCTTCGTGGTGGACTACATCGCCGAGGTGCTCAAACACCTACGCACCGAGGACTACACCGGCCTCTACAAGGCTCACTTCGAGATCAGCTCGGAGGTTTCCACCCGTGATCAGACGGGCTTTGAGAAGACCTTCTCGGGCCTGATGAAGATCATTCATCCCGATGGCAAGGCCACGCCGGAGGAGATCGCCGAGCTCTTGGACTTCGCCATGGAGTGCCGCCGGCGGGTGCGTGAGCAGATCCTGCGCATCGACGACACCTTCAAGGCCAACGACTTCGCCTACCGGCCCCTAACCGGTGGGGATGCCGTCACGGTGCTGACGCCGGAAGAGCAACAGTATCCGGCCTTTGCGGGCTTGCGTCCCCTCAGCAGCGAAGCGCAACCCACTGCTGCGGAGGGCCCCGGAGCTGCAGCTGAGCCCTTTGCGAGACAAGCCACCAAGGCCGCAGGCATGGTCCAAGCCGCTGCACCTGCTGAGTCAGGGGCCCCTACGGATGAAGTCACCACTGTTGGCTCGTCAGACATTCACCAATCGCCTGCCATCGCCGCCCAACTCAAGGAACAGCATCTGGTGGTCCCGGAAAACGCCAAGGGCTGGAGCTATCGCCGCCTGTTTGCCGACTATCTCCAGGGCTGCAGCGGCATCATCATCCGCGACCCCTACATCCGCGCCTTCCACCAGGTCCGCAACCTGGTGGAGTTCCTGCGCATGGTGAATGAGATCACCCCCGTCGGCGATGAGGTGACCGTGCATCTCATCACCGGCTCCGACCAGGAGACGCTGGAGAAACAAGTTGAGAATCTCGGCCAGGTGCAAGATTCCTTCGCCGGCACCAGCACCCCTTTCACTTGGGAAATCGATGCCAGCCCCAATTTCCACGCCCGCAGCATCTCCACAGACCACGGATGGAAGATCACCCTCGATCGGGGGCTGGACTTCTTCCAATGGTTTGAGTTCTCCCCCTTCAATGCCGCTGCGGTGATGCAGGAAGCCCGAATGGTGAAGGGATGTGAGGTGAACTACGTCAAGACGAGCGCTTGAACCTCATTCATCCTGCTGGGCCACCATCTAGACCCGCATGAGGGGAAAGGCCACACCTGCGAGGACCAGTTCACCAAGGCCTTGGCCTTCTTGGGGGGAAACGCTCCTCCAGCACCCCGATCAAGTCCTGTCGATCAGCCAGCAAGCTGAGATCAACATCCAGGCCCTCCCAGGCCACATACACCCTGCCTTCATCGAGAAACTTCTGCTCGTGCTGGCCGCGGGATCCGGCGCGGATCAGCCAGAGGGTCATGGCAGCTCGTCCTGGCTAGTGATCGTGATTTCGGGCATAGCTCAATCCTCGCTGCCTTTCTCGTTCCTGCTCTGCTCGTCGAATAACGGCCCCAGTGACACCACATTCACCACGCCCTGCTCCGCTACCTGAGCTGATGTGTCGCCGGCTGCACTGGGTGCCCCCGGGCCACGATGGGTAAAACGTCCCTGAGGGCTACGGCATGAATCCCGCCTCGGCCCTCGCCTGGGTACTGCTGTCGCTGGCCGGCGCCGCCGCCCTTGGCCTGGTGATCTTGATCGCCGGCCTGGCGCAGGTGTTTGCGCGGGCACCCAGGCTGGCGGAGCAGCAGGAGTCGGGATCTGATACGTCCACGTCCATAGCCCTGGCCCTGGCCAACACCTCGCTCACGGTGGTGGTCCCCGCCTACAACGAAGCGGCCAACATCGCCGCCTGCCTCACCAGCGTCCTGCGCAGCGAGGACCCCTGCGGTGACTGGCGGGTGCTGTTGGTGGACGATCGCTCCAGCGATGCCACGGTGGCGATCGCCCAGGAGGCGGCAGGGGCCTGCGGCGCCACCGAACCCCGCTTCTCGCTGCTGGATGCCGGGCCCCGGCCGGAGGGCGAACGCTGGGTGGGCAAGAACTGGGCCTGCAGCCAAGCCATGGAGCAGGTGGGGAGCGAATGGGTGCTCTTCGTGGATGCCGATGTGCGCTTGCAGCCGGCCACCCTGCGGCGTGCCCTGGCCCAGGCGATCACGGATGGGGCGGACCTGCTCAGCCTGGCGCCGCGGCTGAGCTGCGGCTGCCTGGCCGAGTGGATGGTGCAGCCGATCATGGCCAGCCTGCTGGGGCTCGGCTTTCCGATCGAAGCCGCCAATGATCCCGCCAGTCCGGTGGCGTTCGCCGCTGGGCCGTTCATGTTGTTTCGCCGCAGCGTCTACGCAGCGATCGGCGGCCACCGGGCCCTGGCGGCGGAGGTGGTGGAAGACCTGGCCCTGGCGCGGCGAATCAAGCAAGGCGGCCATCGCCTCCGCTACCTGCTCGCTCTGGATGCGCTCGACTTGCGCATGTACAGCGATTTCTCCTCCCTCTGGGAGGGCTGGACCAAGAACTGGTTGCTGGG
>JBAXOO010000355.1:0-2578 GCA_037133235.1 Cyanobium sp. ELA507 | reverse complement strand
AAAGCCGGTGACTGGATTTGAACCTGCGACCTACTGATTACGAATCAGTTGCTCTACCACTGAGCTACACCGGCACCAAGGCAAACTAGCATTCAACCCCCCATGGCCAAAGCGTCCGAACCCCCTGACGGCTTGGATCCCGAGCTCCGGCGCCGCTTGCTGCTCGAGGCCCGCACGCCCTGGCGAAGTCTGCGGCGGGCGCTTTGGTTTGCCCTGCTGGCCTCCGCCGGCTTAGGGCTGGCCACGATGGCGATGCGCTCGGCGGCGGGGGGCGAAGTGGCCCTATCGGATGGGTTGATCCAGGTTGGTGCCTTGCTGGTCTGTGGAACCCTGCTCTGGTTCGACCGCAACCGCAGCCCCACCCCCTGACGGTGGATCGAGGATCTCCGCCTCCACCAGTGGGGGCTCCGGATCCCCTGGGAGATCGGAGCAGGGCTTGACCTCTTCCTGAGGCTCGCCAATGGGGACTTTGGGGGCCCGAACGGGTGCCTCCGCAGTGGTCTGCCCCCCCCCCGTGGCCTCGCCATCGGCCTCGCTGCTGGCGGGGGTGGGCGGGGCCGCCGGGCTGGCAGGACGCCGCGGCGGATCAGCCACCGTTGGGGCCTGGGTTCGATCGATCACGGTCTGGGCCCCCCCCGGGGCCTCGCCAACAGCTTCGCTACTGGCGGTGGTGGGCGAAGGGCTCGGAGTGGTTGCTGTGGAGCTGGCTGTTGCGCTAGGCGGGGCAGTCGTCGGTGAGCGGGCTGCTGAGCTGATCGGTGAACTGGCCGCTGAAGTGACCGGAGAAGTGACCGGTGAACTGGCCGCTGAACGGGCCGAGCGAACCGGGCTTGGGGCGTTTGCTTCTGGCTGCAGGGGGTTGAGCAACAGCAGAGGGATCCCCAGGCTCAGCCGTTGCTCCGCCACGGCGGCCTGGTCCATGGGGGGTGCGGCAGCGAGCTGGGCCGGTGAGCGGCTCAGCAGCCAGAGGGCCTGGAGCAGTTGTTGCCATTGCCAAAGCAGCAGGGCCAGCACCGCGGCGGCTAGCAGCAGGGCCACCAGCCGCGCTCCGCCCTCCAGGGGCGAAAAGGCACTGGCCAGGGCGGCATGGCGATCAATCCACCAGAGCAGGGCCAGCGAAAGGCCGCTGCCCACCACCAACCCGGCCCGCAGCAAGGGAGTGCCCTGCAGGCTGCTCAGCCGTTGCTGGGGCTCCCGGCGGCCCCGCAGGGGAGCCTGAACCAGCAGCAGAGACCAAACATCGGCGGGGCGCTTCCAGAGCAGGAAGGCCGGCGCCACCGAACCAATCGCCCAGCAGAGCAACCGCTCCAGCTGCGGCAGGGGCCCTGGATCACTGCCCGCCAGGAGCAGCATCAGCAGCAGGGCCTCGAGGGGCATCACCCCAAGGCCCAGGAGCTGCAACCAGAGCAGCGGCTCGCTTCGGGCAGACGGCGCGGCCACGCTCACGGCGCTCAGGTGCTGAGGGTTCGTCGCTGGGTCACCAGCTTGAAGGCCTCGACCCGATCACCCTCCTGCCAGGAGGAGAAGCGATCGCAACCGATGCCGCACTCGAAGCCGGTGGCCACTTCCTTGACGTCGTCCTTGTTGCGGCGAAGGGAGTCGAGGTCGCCTTCGTAGACCTTCTCCTTGCCGCGGTGGACGCGCACCTTGCAGTTGCGCTGCAGCTTGCCATTGGTGACATAGCAGCCCGCCACGGCGTTTTTGCCGATGGTGAACACCGCCCGCACCTCGGCCTCGCCCAGGGACTCTTCCACCAGCTCCGGCTCCAGCAGGCCCTCCATGGCCATCTGGATTTCTTCCAGCAGCTTGTAGATCACCTCGTAGTCGCGCACGTCAACGCCAGTGGCATCGGCGGCGCGCCTGGCGCCAGGGGCCATCGAGGTGTTGAAGCCCACGATCACAGCGCCGGAGGCCGCCGCCAGATCCACGTCGGTTTCGGTGATTTCGCCCGGAGCCGAAAGCAGCACCCTCACTTGTACCTCCTCCTTGGGAAGCTGTTCGAGGGCGCCGAGGATGGCCTCGACACTGCCCTGCACATCCGCCTTGAGGATGAGGTTGAGCTCCTTGAGCTCGCCCTCGCTCACCTGGCCGGACATCGAAGCCAGCGACACCCGGCGGGAGGCCATCTGCTGGGCCAGGCGGGAAGCCCGGGCCTCGGAGGCGCGGTCGCCCACCACGGCGCGGGCGCTCTTCTCATCGGGATACACCTCGAATTCATCACCGGCGGTGGGCACTTCGCTAAAGCCGAGGGCTTCCACCGCATAGGAGGGGCCCGCCTCCTTCACCCGTTTGCCGCTGTCGTCGACCATGGCCCGCACCTTGCCGAGCACCGGGCCCGCTGCCACCACGTCGCCGCTGCGCAGGGTGCCGTTCTGGATCAGCAGCGTGGCCACAGGACCCTTGGCCTTGTCGAGGTGGGCCTCGATCACGGTGCCCTTGGCGAGGCGATCGGGGTTGGCCTGGAGGTCTTCAACCTCCGTCACCAGCAGGATCATCTCGAGCAGCTGGTCGATGTTCTCGCCCCGGAGGGCGCTCACCGGCACCATCACGGTGTTGCCACCCCAGTCTTCGGCCACCA
>JBAXOO010000354.1:0-2589 GCA_037133235.1 Cyanobium sp. ELA507 | reverse complement strand
CAACGGGCTGGCCGTTCTTGGTGATCACCAGCACCTCACCGGTGGCGGCCACCTGGTCCATCAACCCAAGGCAGCGTGCCTTGAACTGCGAAGCGCTGATCGTGGCCGCCATGTCCCCAAGGCAGATTCGCTGGCTATCCTAAGGGGTTGGTGACCATGGTTCTTGACCATGGTTTTTCACCATGGTGTTTGACCATGGTTCTTCACCATGGTGGTGTTGATCCTTCGGCCCCCCTGGCCCTCACCCCCCGATCAGGGTTTCCAGGGCCGCAGTCACATCGGCCTGGCGCATCAGGGCTTCGCCCACCAGCACCGCATCGGCGCCGGCACTCACCACCCGGTCGAGGTCGTCGCGGTTGAACAGGCCCGATTCGCTCACCAGCAACGCCCCCTTGGAGCGCACCTGGGCGCCATAGGTGGCCATGAGCTGTTCAGTGGTGGCCAGGTCGACCATGAAGGTGCTCAGGTCGCGATTGTTGATGCCGATCAGATCGAAGCCCTCAAGGGCCAGCACCCGCTCCAGTTCGGGGGCATCGTGCACCTCCACCAGCACCGCCAAGCCGAGGGCCCGTGCCACCTTCTGGAGGTAAGCCAGGTCCTGATCCGTGAGGATCGCGGCGATCAGCAGGGCCGCATCGGCACCGGCGGCCCGGGCCTGATAAAGCTGATAGGGAGTGAGGATGAAGTCCTTGCAAAGCAGGGGCAGCTCCACGGCGCCGCGCACGTCCACCAGCACCTCAAAGCCGCCCTGGAAGAACTTTTTATCGGTGAGCACCGACAGGCAGCTGGCCCCGCCCGCCGCATAGCCCAGGGCGATCGCCACCGGATCGAAGTCCTCACGGATCACGCCCTTGCTGGGGCTGGCCTTCTTCACCTCGGCGATCACGGCAGGCTTGCGGCAGCTCGCCTTGAGGGCCGCCACGAAATCGCGGGTGGCGGGCAGATCGGCCACCTGGCCCTGGAGCTTGTCGAGGCCGAGCCGCTCCCGGGCGGCGGCCACCTCCCGATCCTTCTCCCAGACAATCTCTTCGAGGATGTGGCGCGGCTTCTCCTCGGGATGGGGAGTGCCGTATTCGAGGTGGGCCACCCGCACCGAGGGGTTAGGGGGGCGGCGACGGATCTCCATGGGGTCTTGGTGGCGGACAGCTACAGATTGGAAGCGGGAGGACACGAAGGGCGGGACGCTCCCTCAGCTGGCGACAGCCATCGCCGCCTGCTTGTAGGCCACCTCCACCACCTCACTCAGGGTGGGGTGGGTATGCACCTCCTGGGCCAGTTGCACCACCCCTTGGCGCCGCGCCACGGCGTTGGCGATCTCCTGGATCAGGTCGGCTGCATGCAATCCATAGATGTGGGCGCCGAGCACCTCACCGCTGGCCTTGTTGAACAGCAACTTCATCAGGCCATCGCTCTCGAGCTCCGCCAGGGCCTTGGAATTGGCCTTGAAGTAGCTGCGCACCACACCCAGTTCAAAGCCCTGCTCCGCCGCCAACGCCTTGGCATCGGCCTCGCTCAGGCCCACCGAGCTGATCTCGGGGTGGGTGAAGGTGGCCGCGGGAATCGAGCGGTAATCGATGCGGCGGGGATGGCCGAGGATGTTATCCACCGCCACGGTGCCCTGGGCGGCAGCGGTGTGGGCCAGCATCATCTTGCCGGTCACATCACCGACGGCCCAGAGGTGGGGGATCGGGGCAGCGCCGGGTTCGCCGGAAGCGAGCACTTGAAGAGTGTCGTCCACCGGGATGAAGCCGCGGTTGGTTTCCACCCCCACCGAGGCCAGATTGAGATCTTTGCTGGTGGGAACCCGGCCGGTGGCCACCAACACCGCATCCACCTCCAGGGTTTCGATCGGCTCGCGGGTTTTCATGTCGACCAGCTCGATCTGCACGGGGCAACCCGGCTTGATCGATTTCGCCAGCACGCCGGCACGGGCGTCGATGTCGCGGCTGTCGATCAGGTTGCGGGCGGCGATCTTGGCGATGTCGGGATCGAAGGTGGGCATCACCCGATCCAGGGCTTCGATCATCGTGACCTCACAGCCCAGAGCCGTGTAGACATCGGCAAATTCCAGGCCGATGTAGCCGCTGCCCACGATCGCGATCCAGCGGGGCAGCCACTCCAGGTCCACCGCCTCATCGCTGGTGAACACGGTGCGGCCATCCGTTTCAATCCCAGGCGGCACGAAGGGATCGGAGCCGGTGGCGATGATCACGTCGCGGGCAGTGTAGGGGCGCTCCACCCCGCTGCCGCTTTCGCGCACCACCACCTGCTGGGGACCATCGAGGCGGCCCTTGCCCCGCAGAATCTTGGCGCCGGAGCGCTCCACGGTCTTGGTGAGGTTGGTACGAATCGTTTCCACCAATTGGCGGGCGTGGTCGGCGATCTTCTGGCGTTCGAAGCGAACCGGCGCCGCGTGGATACCGAAGCCGGCCAGGTGTTCGGCATCGGCCAGCTCCCGCACCCGACCACTGGCGGCCAGCAGGGCCTTGGAGGGCACGCAGCCGCGGTTCACGCAGGTGCCGCCCATGTCGCGGGATTCGACAATGGCAACCCGCAGACCATGCTCAGCGGCGTGTTTGGCGGCATCGA
>JBAXOO010000353.1:0-2592 GCA_037133235.1 Cyanobium sp. ELA507 | reverse complement strand
CTCCCGCACCTCCCAGCCCCAGCGCCTCAATTCCCCTGCCACCAGGGCCGCCGTCTGGTGTTCGTGGCCGCTGAGCTCGGGATGGCGGTGGAGATGGCGCCGGAGCTGGATCAAGTCCGGCAGCAGTTCCTGCAGGGTGCCCTCCAGGCCGGGCCAGGCCAAATTGGGTAACGGCACCTGGTTGGCTGGAACGGCTGGCGCCTGGGGATCAGCCATTACTGGCGCTAAATCAGCAAAGGAATCAATTGTCCGTGAGGTCATTTTAGCTGTTTCCGACTCCACTCGATAACTGAAGAAACCTTTCCAGGGCATCCACCGGCCCCGGCGGCCACCGGCGGATGGCCAATAGCCATTCGCCCTGGCGGTAGCGGGGATCCAGGCCCGAGGCTGCTGCCCAGTGGCTTTCTGCTTCCCCCAAGGCCCCCCGCTGCCAGAGCAAGGCAGTGAGCCCAGCGCGGGCATCGGCAAACAGGGGATAGCGGCGGATCAGGGAGCGCAGCTCCCGCTCAGCCGTCGCGAGGTCACCCAGCTGGAAGGCCGCCAAGGCGGCGCTGGAACGGGCCATGGCAAAGCCCGGCCGGGCATCGGCGGCGGCCACGAAGCGGTCGCGGGCCGCCTGCCAGTGGCCGAGGGAACCCTCCACATTGCCGAGGTTGTAAATGGCGGAGGCATCAGCAGGATCACGCTCCAGGATCCAGGCGTAATCGGCGGCGGCCGCATCCCAGCGGCCCAGGGCCTCCTCGGCGGTGCCACGGTTGAGGTGGGGATCGGCGTTGTCGGGCTCCAACAGCAGGGAATGGTCCTGGTCGGCGATGGCGGCGAGGGGATCGCCCAGGGCCAGCTGGACGTTGCCCCGGTTGCTCCAAGCGGCCGCATCCTGCGGGGCCACCTCCAGCACCTGATTCCAGAGGGGAAGGGCGAGATCAAAACGACCGGCCCGGCTGGCCTCGAGGGCCTGCTGGAACAGGGCCGGCAGAGGGGGCTCCACTCCAGAGCGGGAGGCGGCAGGGTCCAGGGAGGTCGGGGTGCTCAGGGCAGCGGAAGCAATGGCGAGGGTGGGCGGCTGGCCTGGTGCTGGCCCAGATGCCCCCAGGGGCGGGAGATCGGCGGCAACGGGCTCCAGGGCCACCAACAGGGGGAGCAACAGCACCAGCAACCCAACCAGGCAGTAGCGCAGCGGGAACCCCACCAGTTCGCGGCATACCGCAGCCAGCCCACGACGGAGCTGGGGGATGGCGCAGCTGGTCGCAACCACGGGAAGGCAACGCTCTGCGTTCATGCCCTCTGTCTTGATGCCCCCGGTCTTCATGACCCAGTCGATCCCGGCGCAGCGGCCAGATGGGCCCGACCCGCCTCCGTGATCACCCTGCCCCGGGGCGTGCGCTGCAGAAAACCGAGCTGGAGCAGGTACGGCTCCACCACCCCCTCCAACGTGGCCGGGTCTTCGCCGAGGCCGGCCGCAAGGGTTTCAAGCCCCACGGGACCACCGCCGTAGCCCTCATGAAGCAACTGCAGCAGGCGCCGATCGCTGGCATCAAGCCCGCGGCCATCGACCCGGTGCAGCCGCAGGGCCCCATCCACCAGCTCGGCGCCGATGCGGCCATGCCCCCCGACCACCGCCACATCGCGAACCCGGCGCAGCAACCGATTAGCGATGCGGGGGGTGCCGCGGCAGCGGCGGGCCACCTCCAGGGAGGCGGCGGTGTCGAGCTCAAGACCCAACAGGGAGGCGGTGCGCTCCACGATCGCCTGAAGGTCGGGCAGCTCGTAGAACTCGAGCCGCTGGATCAGGCCAAAGCGATCCCGCAACGGCGAGCTGAGGGCTCCGGCGCGGGTGGTGGCCCCCACCAGGGTGAAGGGGGCCAGGGGCAGGCTGCGGGTGCGGGCGGTGGTGCCCTTGCCCACGGTGAGGTCAAGGCGGAAGTCCTCCATGGCTGGATAGAGGATCTCCTCAGCCACCCGGTTGAGGCGGTGGATCTCGTCGATGAACAGCACCTCATGGGGCTGCAAGTTCACCAGCAGGCCCACGATGTCGCGGGGGCGCTCCAAGGCGGGGGCACTGGTGATGCGGCAGCGCACGCCCAGTTCGTTGGCCAGCACCAAGGCCATGGTGGTCTTGCCCAGTCCCGGCGGACCGTGCAGCAACACGTGGTCAAGGGCCTCACCACGGCTGCGGGTGGCCTCCACGGCGATCCCGAGCACCTGCTTGAGCTCCCGTTGGCCGATGTAGTCGGCTAGGCGGCTGGGGCGCAGAGAATCCTCGCGGGAGGGGCTTGGGACTGCCGTCGCCGTCGCCCCATCCTTGGCTTGATCCTGGCTGCCCCCCTCGGGGTTGGAAGGGGATGGGCTCGCCCAAGGGGCACTGTCGATCAGGGGTTCGGGGCCCAGGGACCCTGGGACTGGGACTGGGCCTGAGCCTGGGACGAAGCTCTCTTCACCAGGCTCGGCAGCGGGATCCAGCAAGCGGTGCGTCCCGCTGGCACGTCTGGGTAGCGGCAAGCCAGCAGGAGGGGTCACCCGGGATTGCCGGGGCCGATCCGAGCCGGAGGAGATGATCGCCATGGCTGGAGGGTACCGGCAGCTGCCTAGGGT
>JBAXOO010000352.1:0-2593 GCA_037133235.1 Cyanobium sp. ELA507 | reverse complement strand
CACGAGGGGGCGATTGCCATGGCTGAACTGGCCCTCAGCCGCGCCAAACGCCCGGAGATCAGGGCCCTGGCGAAGCGCATCAAGGCCAGCCAGATCGCCGAGAACGCCCAGATGCGCACCTGGTACCGCCAGTGGTATGGCCAGGAGGTGCCCTCCTGGCCGCCCGGAGCCGGCTGGGGCTGGCAGAGCCCGAGGGCTGGCGGCATGGGCATGGGCGGAGGGATGGGCATGCACGGCAGCACCAACCTCACCGCCCTGCGCCAGGCCGCCGACTTTGACCGGGCCTTCCTCGAACAGATGATTCCCCACCACCAGATGGGCGTGATGATGGCCTCGATGGCCCAAACCAACGCCCAGCACCCGGAGCTTCGCCAGCTCGAACAGGAGATGGTGCGGGTGCAGAGCGAAGAGATCCAGCAGATGGCCCAGTGGTACCGAAGCTGGTATCCGGCCGGCGCTCAGCGTTGATCCACGGGTCCCGTTGAGGGCCCAGCGGAGGGCCCACAGCGGAAGTCCTGCACGTCGCCGCGCCCGCGGCGCAGGCGGAAGCGGGGATGGGCCGGATCCTCCAGGCTCCACCACCACTTGCCGTCGGTGAAACTCGCCGGGCCGGCGTTGTTGGTGCGTGGCAGCTGCAGGCTCAGCCCACGCCACTGCAGCACCACGAAACCGCCGACCGGCACCGGCGCCGTGCTCGGGTCGGGGATGGTGGGGTCATCCATGCCGCCCTTCACCAGCAGGGCCTCAAGGGGCTCGCCATCGCACAGGTAGGCCACCGGCTTGGGGCCGCTATCGGCCAGGGCCAGCCCCACGGGGGCCAGCCCCAACGGGGCCAGCCCCACCGGGACAAGCCCCACCAGGGCCAACACCACCACCAATGCCGCGCCGATCAACCCCGTGGCGATCAGCCCCGCGGGCCGCGCCAGGTTGCGCCAGGCTGTCGATATGGAAGGCATGGCTACGGCGGGCATGGCACCCGATTCTCCTGAACCGCTGGCCCCCCCCCAAGGGCAGCACCCCGTGCTGGTCTTCGATGGCGGCTGCCCGTTTTGTCGCCATTTCGCCGAGCTCAGTGAACTGCGCAGCGGCATTGCCGGCCTGCAGATCCGCGATGGGCGGGCCGATACGCCCCTGCGCCAGGCCCTGGCCAGCCGGGGCTACCACCTGCGCGATGGCGCCATGGTGATCGACGGCGATCAGGTGCTGCATGGCGCCGAAGCGATCGCCTGGCTCTGCGAACGGATGGCTCCAAGCGCCCCACTGCTGCAACTGCTGGCTCCCCTGCTGGCCCCCCCGCCGCGCGCCCGCCAGGTCTATCCGCTGTTGCTGCTGGCCAGGCGCCTGGCGCTCGGCCTGCGCCGCCTGCCGCTCGATCCGGACGACGGGCCTGCGGCGGTGGCGGGGGGGATCCCGGCGGGAACGGCAGGCCTGGGGCGGTCCGTCAGTTGAGGTGCTCGATCAGCTCAGCGGCTGGATAGCGCACCTTGGCCAAAGTGGCGTACTTGTCATCGGGGCTGTGGTAGCCGGCTGCGGCCACCACGGCGGTGCGATAGGGGCTTCCCTCCAACCCCAGCAGGCGGTCGTAGTCGGCCGGTGAGAAGCCCTCGATCGGGGTGGTGTCCACGCCCAGCAGGGCCGCGCAGGTGAGGAAGTTGCCCAGGGCGATGTACACCTGGTTGGAGCACCACTGCCCGATGCTCTGACTGCGGGGGCCGTTGATCAGATCCTTGCGGATCAGGTCGCCATAGAAGCCCAGCGATTCGACCGGTACCCCCCGGATCGCACTGGTGGCGCCGATCAGGCGGTCCACATCGGCTTCCTCGATCTGGCGCTGGGCCAGGAACACCACCAGGTGGGAGGCGTCGGTGATCTGGGACTGATTCCAGGAGAACGGCCGCAAGGCGGCGCGCAGCTCCGGATTGCTGATCACCAGGAACTTCCAGGGCTGCAGGCCGTAGGAGGAGGGGGTGAGCACCAGGGCCTGCTCCAGGGCCGACCAGGTTTCCGGATCGATCTGGCGAGTGGGATCGAAGGCCTTTGTGGCGTAGCGGTGCTGGAGGGTCTCCAGCAGGGCGGCGGCGGTCAGGGCCAAGGAAGCAGGTGCAAGGAGGTATGTGTTGCGGAACCTAGGCCGGGGAGAGGCAAGCGGGTGGTGCTCAGCTGCACCGCCGGCCCGGGTGAATCGGGGCAGAGTGAAGAATCACCTGCCGCGCCCTGCCGATGGCCTGCGCTGGCGAGTAAAGAAATTGATGCGGAAATAGGTGGAAAGTGCCAGGATCAACACGCCAAGAGGTGGCGGCAGATAAAAAATCCCATCAATGGTCACCATCAGCACTGCCGTGATCGCCGCCTTGCTGAGGGCGGTGCCATAGAGGATTTCGAGGTCGTCTTTGCGTTCGGGGCTTTGGCCTTGTTGCCGCTTTTCTGATTTGGCCAGAAAGGCCAAAAGCAGATATAAAACTAAGATCAGGAAAAACAAGAAAGTTCGCGTGCATATGAGGAATTCTTTCGATTCACCGGCATGCAGGATGGCATCGGCAGCGTAGTGATTAACAAGATAATAGAATGGCGGAATCAGGCTGCTCACAAACAG
>JBAXOO010000351.1:0-2593 GCA_037133235.1 Cyanobium sp. ELA507 | reverse complement strand
GGGCAGATGGGCGGATCTTAGGGAGGCTGGGGCGGGGGATGGTGATCGTTGCGGCTCCCCCCGGGTGCCCCGCTGGCGTACAGGAGCTGCGCTGCCCTCACGCCGCGACGGATCGTCATTCCCAGGGGCTTGTCAGCCAGCCCTGAAACACGTTGAGTTCGGCCTGCACCTTCGGCCAGAGGGCGATGGAGAGGATGCGCAGCCGCTCCACCGGCTCTGGTTGGAGCTCGTAGGCATACAGATGCCGCACAAGGTGGCGGAAGAGAAGCAATACCTGCAATGAAGCGATCGAGGCCTCACGAAGCACGGCGGGCCGTTCCTCCGTGGGCTGGCCCATACGCTCGAGGAGTCGCCGATGCCAATCCCCCCCGTCGGGGGTGCCGCCATTGAGAACCCGGCTGACCTGCAGGGAGCACCGTTCGATTCCGGTGTACAAACTCTGCAGGCGCAGGGCTGCAGCATCGACCCGCAGCCGATCGCCCGCCACGACTCCTAGGGCAGCAAGGCTGTCCACCAGGGCATCGAGCTTCCGTTCCTCCACGGCCAGATCCAGGGCCAGATCACGGAGTTGCTGGGGAGAAGGGGCCGCCATGGCTTTAGGTGAGGGCCATGGCCTGTCGCCGCAGGCGTTCTTGCCAGTGGGATGGCAGATCCTCCCAGCGCGCCAGGTCGATGGCGATGCCCTCCTGGCCGACGTTGGCCAGGGATTGATCCACCACAGCCTCCACCAGGCCCAGGGCCTCCAGCTGCGCAGCGGCCGGCAGGCCCTCCACCACCAGATCCAGATCAGAGTGGCGCCGAAAGGAGCTGGCATCCAGCGCCGAACCAAACAACCACACCCCTTGCACCATCGGCCAACGTTCCCGCAGGGCATCCGCCGCCCGGCCCGCTGCCACCAGCAGCCGTTGCCTCCTTCCCTCCACAAGCCCCTGCTCCTGGGCCCAGCGCCTCTGCAAGTGCTGGTGATGGAGATCAACGGCACTCATGGGAAAAGGTTAAGGGAGTCCGCCAGTTGCTGGATCTCCAGCGCGAGGACCCAGGCGGTGAGACCCTGATGCCATCCACCTTGGGCAAACCGCCGTGTCCAGCGCAGCTCGTCGAGGACAGACGGTATGACCACGTCCTTCACCCACCAGAGCGTCCTGGCCGCCGAGGTGGTGCAGGCTTTCGCCGAAACCGCCGGGTCCGCCCCAGCCAGCTCTCGCTGCGTTTCTGCGACGGCCCCCGGCGAGGGTGCGCCTCTGCTGATTGATTGCACCCTCGGGGGCGGCGGCCACAGCGCCCTGCTGCTGGAGGCCCATCCCGACTGGCACATGATTGGCCTCGACCAGGACCCCACCGCCCGCGCTGCAGCCGCCGAGCGGCTGGCCCCCTACGGCGATCGGGTGCGGATCGAGGCCGTGAATTTCGGCGCCTGGACGCCGCCGGCGGATCTGCGCGCCGCGGCGGTGCTGGCCGATCTGGGCGTGAGCAGCCCCCAGCTGGATCGGGCCGAGCGGGGCTTCAGCTTCCGCTCCGAGGGGCCGATCGACATGCGCATGAATCCCGAGGCGGGCGAGACCGCCGCCGAGCTGCTCGATCGCCTTGCGGAAGGGGAGCTGGCCGACCTGCTGTTCACCCTCGGCGAGGAGCGCCTGTCGCGGCGGATCGCCCGCCGGCTGATGGCTGAACGGGAGGCGAAACCCTGGCGGGAGCGGAGCACCAGCGAGCTGGCCTACGCCGTGGCCGGTTGCTATCCACCGAAGGCGCGCCACGGCCGTATCCACCCCGCCACCCGCAGTTTCCAGGCGTTGCGGATCGCCGTGAACGATGAGCTGGGCTCCCTGGAGCGGCTGCTGCGCCATGCCCCCGACTGGCTGGAGCCCGGCGGCCTGCTGGCGATCATCAGCTTCCATTCGCTCGAAGACCGATTGGTGAAACAGTCCTTCCTGGCCGATCCCCGCCTGGAGCGGGTCACGCGCAAGCCCTTGGTGGCCGAGGCGGCTGAGGCGGAGGCCAATCCCCGCAGCCGTTCCGCCAAGCTGCGGGTGGCCCGCCGCTTGCCATGACCCCTCCCGAACCTCTCCTCGATCTGCTGCGAGCCCCTCTGCTGTCAGGACCGTCGTGGCTTTTGCACCCGGCGGCCCTGGCCCTGCCCTCATTGCCGCCCTTGCCCTGGCATCCTTCCCTGCCGCCCGTTCAACGGGCCGATCTGGCCTGGTGGGGTGCCCTGCTGATTCAGCTCCTGGCCATCCCCGGCACCCTGTTGCCGGTGTTGCCCGGTCTGGCCCTGCTGCTCCTGGGGGCGCTGGTCTGGTGCCTGGCGGTGGGTTTCGCCACCGGCTGGCCCACACTCGCCCTGGCGGCCGTGCTGCTGCTGCTCGGTTGGGGCGCCGATGCCCTCGGCCTGGTGCTGGGGGCGGCCCGGATGCAGGCCACCCGCTGGGCCTACATCGGCGCCGGGATCGGCCTGCTGGTGGGCCTGCTGGGACTCCTGCCGGCCCTGCCAGTGGGCGGGCCGTTGGTGGGGGCCTTGGTGGGTCCGCTGCTGGGAGCCAGCGTGGGGGAACTGCTCACCGCACCCACCTCGCTGGGGCCGTTGGGGTTGCTGCGG
>JBAXOO010000350.1:0-2603 GCA_037133235.1 Cyanobium sp. ELA507 | reverse complement strand
CACCAGGAACCAGGTGGCTGCACCGGTGGGAAATTGGTTTTTGAAGACCACCAACATCACCACCACCACCAGCAGCAGAGTGGGGAGTTCGTTGAGGGCGCGGAGCTGGCGGCCAGTCCAGGTGCAGGTGCCGACCTTGAGTTGGCCCATCAGGCGGTAGCAAAAGGCGTGATACACCAGCAGCGCCGCCACGAAGGCGAGCTTGGCGTGCATCCAGCCCTGGTGCAGCCAGGCAGGATTGACGCTGAGCAGGCCCACGGCCATGGCCACGGCCACCACCATGCCCGGCGTGGTGATGATGTTGGCCAGGCGGCGCTCCATCAGGGCGTACTGGGCTTCGAAGGCACCGCGCAGGGGGGGCTCCAGGTCGGCGGCTTCTTGGTGATAGATAAACAGCCGCACCAGGTAAAAGAGCCCGGCAAACCAGACCACCACCCCCACGATGTGGAGGGTCTTGAACCACAGGTAGGCCTCGGGCGGCCAGGTGAGGGCCAGGGGCATCGGCCAGTGACGAACGTGCCCAGGCTAGGGGGTCGGATCTGCTGGGGCCTGTGCTGGCTGGAGCCGTAGTACGGCGTCGGCGAGGATCCGTCTCGCTGGATGCTCAGTCCCAGTGCCCCGGATCACCGCGCTCTTCGCGGCGGAAAGCCCAGCAGCTCCTTCCTATCCAGGGCCATGCCCGACTTGCTCCCCAGCATTGGGCGGGGCCTTCAGCCACATGAACGCCCAACAGGAAGCCTCCAGGAGTCCCCGCAGCAGCCCCAGCCCCGAGATGGCAAGGACGGGCTTCAAGCCTGCCGACGGTTGGTGGGGGTGAGGGGGTGCTCGAAGCCAATGTCCCAGCGGAGGCCAAGCCTGGCCAGCTGCGTCAGGGAAAGCGAAAACTGACCCAGGGGCTCCAGGATGGTGGTGGTCATGGCACCAACTACAGAGCCAGAAACCCATAACGGCTCCAGTCCACTACTGAACCAGGGCCAAGGCAGCGATGGGCTGCCGCCGGACAGGACCTAAGATCTGTTCAGGAACAAGCCACTTGCGTCCCTTTTTCGCTCTACCGCGCTGGATGCCACCCGCTCAATGATCGACGAGACACTACCTTTCGTGTCCATCGTGATCTGCACAAAAAACCGGCAGGACGCGCTGGAGACACATGCCCTGCCCTCGATTCGCAGCCTCGATTATCCCAGCTTCGAGGTTGTTGTGGTGGATGACGCCTCCACCGATGGCACCGAGGCGTATCTGCGGACTTATGAGCCTGGCACCCTCGAACTGCGGGTCATTCGCAATCCCCGTTCGCGCGGCCTCTGCCATGCCCGCAATGTCGGCATCGGCCACTGTCGCGGCGAGGTAATCGCCTTCATCGATGACGATGTTGCTGTCGCGCCCAGCTGGCTGCGCGAACTGGTGCTTCCCTACACCGCCCCGGAGATTGCGGTGGTGGGCGGGGTGAGCTTCCGGGGCGACAGCGAGGAAATCTATATCAACGATCGCCATGCATGGGGATGCAATATGTCATTCCGGGCTAACATCTTTAGTCAGTTTGAATTTGATACCGGCCTCAAGTACTCCCACTACGCTGATGAGACCGATCTGATCGGCCGCATCATCGACCATGGCTACCGCCGGGTGATTGCACCGCGGGCCCTGGCACGCCACTACGTAAGGGAGGCGAGCTATAGAAAACAGGTGCCGTTGTCATCTTACCTTAATTATCACTATCTCAACGCCAAGAAGAGTTCGCTTTCTGGCTACTACCGCTACGTGTTCAGCCATTCCCTCAAGCATGTTGCCCTGGTGGAATACGGAATCAATTTCAAGGACCAGGGTCATTCCCTGCCATTCACACTTATGCAGACGATCCGCAAAGCGATCTACTACCTCTATGTGTTTCTGCTCGAAATTCCCATCGCCGCCAAGCTCAAACATGCCCGCGAGGAGGAGCTATTTCGGCGGCCCCGCCCCCTGCCTGGGTCCGAGACCTGACTAGACCGCCTCAACCCGGCTCTTGAGCGACAAGGCGGCAGGCCCGGCGGGCCACGGCGCCGGCGTAGCCACGTTCGACAAGGCCTTGACTGGGACTGATCCCGCCGCTGCGGCAATCCACCACCAGTCTCTCCCGGTGGCCCTGCTGGTCGTTGACCCGCAGCCGCAGTTGCCAGCTGTACTGAGGACTACGGCTGAATTCGTCGCCGCATACCGGTCCCACGCAGAGGCCCGGCGCGGCCATGCCGGGGGGGACCACCGCCAGCATCCCGAGGGCGACCAGAAGCCGCGCGGCCACCAGCAGGGCGGCGACGGCCTCAAACGCGCCCTTCAGCCTGATCTGCAGACGCGACCGCAGCAAGGAAACCAGATCCCCCGGTCTCCGGGGGCATGCTGCGATCATCAGGAATCGGGCTGATGGCAAGGGCGACACGGCAATGGCGCCATCCTGCCGCCTCCGCCGCCGGCTCAGCCCCCTGGAACCAGCTGGTTCTTCCGCTCCGGTTCCGAGGGGGCCCCCCGCTCCTCTTCCCAGCATGTTTCCCGCTCCAGGGGGGGATGGAAGTACTCCCACACCTGGCGGGCCAAGGCAGGACCCACCCCAGGGGCGGCCGCGATCT
>JBAXOO010000349.1:0-2629 GCA_037133235.1 Cyanobium sp. ELA507 | reverse complement strand
GTCGTGGTGAATTGGGGCCTCAAGGCGGAGGACCCCCGCACCTTCCGCCGCTTCCTGCTGCCCTTGCTGGCCAGCGTGACCTTCGTCTCCGCCATCGCCCAGGCATGGCTGCTCAAGAGACAGAAGCAGCAGCAGCGATCCTTTCTAATTATTGGTGAAGCGGCCATTTTGGCGATACTGCGCCATGAGCTCATCCGGGACTTCGTCCCCCGTGAGCTTTCGCTCACCTACCTACCCACCGACGAATCGCCGCTTCGCTCGCATGGGTTACTACCATTCGACTCAGATCTTCTGGATAGCTACTATAGCGGAATTGCCGTGAGCGAAACCGCCCAGATTGACGACCTTTTTGTCCAAAAACTGCTGGCCAAACGAAGCTCCGGCACAACCATTTA
Source organism: Cyanobium sp. ELA507 (assembly GCA_037133235.1). Classification (GTDB taxonomy): domain Bacteria; phylum Cyanobacteriota; class Cyanobacteriia; order PCC-6307; family Cyanobiaceae; genus Cyanobium. The sequence continues at coordinate 2,234 of JBAXOO010000349.1, read as the reverse complement.
TGGCCTTGTGAATTGGACTGAACAACACCTGCAAAGGGTCCCACCCGAACTCTTCTCCAGCCGCTGGCTGGTACAAGCCGAGGGTTTCGAGCTCCAGCCGGGGCGCTGGGGCTGGCGGTTAAAACGCTTGGGCGATGTGGCCGTGGCTGGCCTGCTGTTGCTACTGACCGCGCCGCTGATCGCCTTGTCAGCCCTGCTGATTCGCCTCGAGGATGGAGGCCCGATTCTATACAGCCAAGAGCGCACTGGACTGTATGGAGAAATCATCAGGATTTGGAAGTTACGCACGATGACCCCCCAGGCGGAAGTTGCTGGAGCCCAATGGGCCAGCCGCGGCGACCACCGCATCACGCGAATCGGCCATTGGCTGCGCAAGCTGAGGATTGATGAGCTGCCTCAACTCATCGCTGTATTGAAAGGCGAAATGAGCCTGATCGGCCCTAGACCCGAACGCCCCGAAATTGAACTCGATCTTGAGAAACAGATTCCCCACTACAGAACCCGCCACTGGCTACGCCCCGGCCTGAGCGGCTGGGCCCAAGTCTGCTATCCCTATGGAGCCAGCATTGAAGATAGTCGCATGAAATTAAGTTACGACATTTTCTACCTACGCAATGCTAATCTCATGCTAGATTTGCTGATCCTGATCAAAACTCTTCGACTGGTTTCGCGCGGCCAGGGAGCCATCCCCCAGTCCATCGCTGCCCCCAGCCTCGGGGGGCTATCCACGCCAGGCTTGGATCGCTCTCGCTGAGGCACTTTCAACCTGTGTCAACGCATCAGGTTGAACAGGAGCTAGCCAGCGGCAGCCTCGCTGGGCAAGTTGGCCTAGCTTCAGGCCTATGGCAAAGCTACTGATCACAGGTGGTGCCGGCTTCATCGGCAGCCACACCACGCTGTTACTCCTGGAAGCGGGCCACCAGGTGGTGGTCCTGGATAACTTCTCCAATAGCAGCCCGGAAGCCCTGCAACGGGTAGGGCGCTTAGCCGGAGCCACCGCAAGCTCAAGGCTCACGATTGTGGAGGGTGACATCCGCGATCCCCAAGCCCTCGATCACGCCTTCCGAAGCAGGCCAGGCTCCTTCGACGCAGTGATCCACTTCGCTGGTCTCAAGGCCGTAGCCCAATCGGTGGATCAGCCGCTGCTCTACTGGGACGTCAATGTGGCTGGAAGCCAGAGGCTGCTAGCGGCCATGGAACGCCATGGCTGCCACACCCTGGTCTTCAGCAGCAGCGCCACGGTGTATGGCTACCCCGAACGAATTCCCATCCCCGAAACGGCAGCCCTTCAGCCGATCAACCCCTACGGCCACACCAAGGCCGCTGTGGAGCAGATGCTGGCCGATCTGGCCGCAAAACTGACTGGCGCAACAGGCGGCGACCCGTGCCCCTGGCGGCTAGCTCGACTGCGCTACTTCAATCCCGTGGGCGCCCACCCCAGTGGCCAGATCGGTGAAAACCCCCTCGGCCCACCCAACAACCTCTTCCCCTTCGTCAGCCAGGTGGCCGTAGGTCGTCGGCAGAAACTCCAGATCTTCGGTGGCGACTGGCCCACGCCCGATGGAACCGGGATCCGTGACTACATCCACGTGATGGATCTGGCGGAGGGACACCTGGCCGCCCTTGAGACCCTCTGGAACGAAGCGCCCCAACTTATGACCCTGAACCTGGGCAGTGGCCATGGCCATTCTGTTTTGGAGGTGGTTCGCGCCTACGAGCAGGCCAGCGGGCGTCGGGTTCCCTTTGACATGGTCCCGAGGCGGGCCGGTGACGCCGCCCAGTCGGTGGCGGATCCTGCGGAAGCCGAACGACGCCTGGGCTGGCGCGTCCAAAGGGATCTGGCGGCGATCTGTCGCGACGGGTGGAACTGGCAAAACCAGAACCCCGAGGGGTATGGGACCGGGGCAACCACGGCCTCAAGCCGGTGACCGGAAGCTCGGGGAACTCAGATTCTCAGGCCGGGATCGGGGCCTCAATCGAGCCGCTGCTGCTGGGCAGAACGGCACGGATACGGTCGCGGAAATCGCCCTTCGGCATGCCGCCCTTCACTTCGCCATGGATCACAAAATCGGCCTCCACCTCGCTCACCACCAGGTAGGTGGGCCAACCCATCCCCTCCTTGTTGGGATATTGGGCGAGCAACACCTTGCGGTAGCGGCGATAGGTCTCCGTGTCCTGCAGCATCACACTCACAAAGGCCAAGCCCAGTTCCTCGGCCACGCGGGCGTCGTAGT
>JBAXOO010000348.1:0-2635 GCA_037133235.1 Cyanobium sp. ELA507 | reverse complement strand
GAGGCTGGTGAAGGCGGCCTTGGCCGGCGAAGAGGTGATCATCGCCAGCCACGGTTAGCTGCGGGTGCGGCTGGTGCCGTGCAGCGAGTCGCCCGGCCTGCGCCATTGCGGGGCCCTCAGCGGGGGGATGAAGGAGGAGGAGCGTTCGCTGATCGACTCGGCTTTCAGCGCCGAAGCCGACCATGCCGCGCAGCAGTGGATGGAAGGTTGATTCAGCACCGATGCGTCTGCTGCTCGATACCCAGATCCTGATCTGGTGGTTGCTCGATAATCCGCGCCTGGGGCAGCCCACCCGCGCGTTGATGGCCAGCCATCCCTGCTTGGTATCGGTAGCGAGCGTGTGGGAGGTGGCAATCAAGCATCGACTGGGCCGGCTGCCGATCGATCCGGTGAGATTCCGCGATGAGTGCCTCGCCGCCGGCGCCAGCCTGCTGGTGATCAGCGATGCCCACGTGATCGAAACCGGACAGCTGCCGGCCATCCACGAAGACCCCTTCGATCGCCTGTTGATCGCCCAGGCCCGCATGGAGGGGCTGATGGCCGTTTCCGCCGATGCCCACTGGCCCGCCTACGACCTGCACTTGCACAGGGCCTGAACCGGGGTCCACCTCGTTCCCGCCGAGGATGGGCCGATGCGCTGGATCCCCTTCACCCTGGCCGCCCTCGGGGCGCTGCTGCTCGTGCTGGCCCCCGGCGCCGAGCTGGGCCTGGCGGCGCGGCCGCTGCCGCAGGAGCCGCTGGCCTGTCTGGGCGAGACCCGCTCGCTGATCGTGTCGAGCGGCATGCCCTACACGCCGGTGCGGGTGCAGGGGCGCACGGGCTTCTTCGTGGTGGACCTGGGGGCTGATGGCAGCGCTATCTCGCCGGGCACGTTCTTGGAGGGTGCGGCGGGACCAGTGCCGCTGCCGGGCAGTTCCGATCGCTTCGCGGGGGTGGATTTTTTTGGCCCGTGGGCTCCCCTGACCCTGAGCGTGCAGGACCACAGCGGCATCCGCGGCCCGCTGCCCCAGGCGGGGCTGATCGGCACCGATCTGCTCAACGCTCACGTGATCACCCTCGACTACGCCAATGGCCTGCTGCGCCGCGCCACTGCCGAGGGCTTCTGCAGCGATGGCGAGCTGCGCCGAGCCGGCTTCCTGCCGCTCTCCAGCCGCGACTACTACGGCACCAGCGGAGCCGTGCTGCGCTGCCCGGCGGCACCGCGGCGTGGGGGCTGCCCCAACATCCCCACGATCCCACTGCGGATCGGATCGGTGGCCGCCGTGGCCCAGGTGGACACCGGCTACGCCGATGGCCTCAGACCGCCCTCGATGAACATCAACCGGGCCCTGTTGCAGCGGCTCGAAAGGGCCGGCATGTCCCCAATCCGCGAGCCCGGCGCCGATCTCACCCTGAGCAGCTGCGTGCGGGGTGAAGCGGAGCGGATGCTGGCCTACCGCCTGCTCGCCGGCCAGGCCGTGGAGCTGATGGGCAGCGATGGCGGCGCAGTGCGGCGGCTGCCAGGCGTGACCCTGTTTCTGAAGGACAGCCCAGCGGCGATTCAGCCCTGCGGCGGGATCGGCACCTGGAGCGAACCCGCCGCCCAGCTTGGCGCCAGCTTCGTGAACGACGGCACCTTGGTGGTGGATCCCTTCAGCCAGCGGCTGTGGTTTCGGGGTGGGGGGAGAGTGCTGGGCCCTAACCAACCGCAGGCGCGGTCACGTCCACAAGCCTGACCTCCTGGAAGAACAACACAGTTCTCACGAAGCCATTCCAAACAACACGAACGTGTCAACCGCCCGGTAGCCCATGTTCAAATACGCGGGGTAGCCGTCTGCGGTGGCATGAAGCACCGTGCGGCTGAGGCCCGTTTCGCGGCTGGCCAGCTCAAGCGCACGCCGCATGACCAGATCCGCCAGACCCCGGCGGCGATAGGCCAACGCTGTGGCCACCCAGCCCACATAAAGGATGCCGTTGTGGGGCAACACAAGGGCTGTCGCGACGGGGATGGCATCGATGTAGGCGTTGTATCCAAACAGCGGCGGGTTCCACAGGGAGTCGCTGAGGATGACCGCCCTCGCCCAATCGGGCGAGACGCCGTTGGCGACAGCGTTGAGATCGGCGAGGGCCAGCCGGCCGGCCTCGTCATCGATCCGGCGCGTTTCCACATTGGGCAGGGCCCGCCGCGGGGGGGCAAGCTGATCGCTCACCATGCCCACCGCGGTCCCTGTCCGGCCCAGACCGAGACCCGCCAGCATGGCTTCGGCACCATCGCCGAGCCATGGCTGGCTGACCGCCAGGAACCAGGGTCTGTTCTCCTGTTGGTAGTAGCGGATCGCCGCCGTGGCGTGGGCAGCGAGATCAGCATCAGAATCCTCTGGCGCCGGTAGCAACGCCGCGTTCATGAGCGCCCAGGGCTGGCGAGCGTTGGCGAGGCACAGCCCGGCCGCATCGATCACCTCACCGTCTGGGCAACTCCGCGCATACAGGCTCCAGGCGGCCCGCATCTGCTCGTGGGATTCCTTCAGGTCGGCCTGATCGGTCGTCATGCGCGATTCCCTGCGGCGTTGGGAGTGCAAATGACTCTGCTGGCTCGACGAGACGCCTGGCGGTGGCGAAGGTCAGCCCCTGGAGTGAGCCCGTGGAGTGAGTGCGT
>JBAXOO010000347.1:0-2637 GCA_037133235.1 Cyanobium sp. ELA507 | reverse complement strand
GAAGGGGATCAAGAGGGAGGGGAGGCGCGCCGGAGGTGGCATCAACCGGTGTTGCGCATGCCGGCGGCGATGCCGTTGATGGTGAGCAGGGCGCCCCGCAGCAGTTCGCTGCGGCTGTAGGTGCGGCTGTCGCCATTGCCGCTGCCCATCGAGGGACCCTCGCTCATCGGCGGTTGCCGGTTCTGGTCCCTCAGGCGCCGCAGCAGAGCCACCTGCAGGAAGCCCAAGGGCACGATCGTGCGATTGCGCAGGTCGACCGAGAGCTGGAGGGCCGGGTCGCCATCCAGCAGCCGGGTGTGGTTGCTGATGCGCAGCACCAGGTCGCGGGTGAGGGCGAATTCGCTGGCGATGGCCGTGAAGATCGCCTCGAAGGCTTCCCGGTTTTCCGGCCGCCCGAGGGAGCGCACGTAGTGCAGGGCCAGCTCCAGATCCACCTTGGAGAGGGTCATCTCCACCTTGGAGATCAGCATCCGGAAGAAGGGCCAGCGCTGGTAGAGCAGTTGCAGCAGCTCCATCTGTTCGGGGTCATCCTCGAGTTCAAGCTGCAGGGCTGACCCCACGCCGTACCAGCTGGGCAGCAGAAAGCGGCTCTGGGTCCAGCCGAACACCCAGGGGATGGCCCGCAGGCTGGAGAGGTCTTTGGCGCCGCTCTTGCGCCGCGCCGGCCGACTGGAAATCTGAAGCTTGCTGATTTCCTCGATCGGGGTGACCTGTTGGAAGAAGGCCACCAGGTCGGGGTTGTCGTGCACGAGGGCGCGGTAGTGGTCCCGGGAACGGGCAGCCAGCCGTTCCATCAAGGCGTTCCAGCTGGGGGTGTCGTCGATCGGGGCGCTCACCATGCTGTTTTGGAGGACGGCGGTGGTGACGGTTTCGAGGTTGTAGAGGGCCAGTTCCGGCAGGGAATACTTGGAGGCCAGCACCTCCCCCTGCTCGGTGATCTTGATGCGGCCCCGCAGGGTTCCGCTGGGCTGGGCCAGGATCGCCTGGTAGGCCGGACCGCCGCCGCGGCCCACCGAGCCGCCCCGGCCATGGAAGATGCGCAGGGCCACGCCGTGCTGGGTTGCCAGCTTTTGCAGAGCGATCTGGGCACGGTGGATCTCCCAGTTGCTGGAGAGAAAGCCGGAATCCTTGTTGCTGTCGGAATAGCCAAGCATCACTTCCTGCAGGGGCTCCCCGCCCTCCCTGCCGGTGGTCAGCAGCTCCCGGTAGAAGGGATCGGCAAACAGCTGGCCCATCACCGCAGGGGCGCCCTGAAGGTCTTCGACCGTTTCAAACAGGGGGATCACCAGCAGCTCGGAGCGACGGGCCATCGGATCTACCAGCCCCGCCTCCTTGGCCAGCAGCACCACCTCGAGCAGGTCGGAGACCGTGTGGCTCATCGAGATCACGTAGGTGCGGCAGATCCGGGAGCCAAACTCCTGCTGCAGCCGCTGCAGCATCCGGAACACGGCAAAGGTTTCGGCCGAAGCCGGGCTCCAGCGGGCCGCCGGCGGCAGGAGGGGGCGGCGGGTTTTGATTTCGGTGAGGAGCCAGGCAACCCGGCTTTCCTCGTCCATCTCTCCGTAGGGAACCGGTAGCTGCAGGTAGCGGCTGAGTTCATCGATGGCATCGCTGTGGCGGGTGCTCTCCTGGCGGATGTCGAGGCTGGCCAGGCAGAAGGAGAAAATGTGCACCTGGCTGAGCAGGTCGCCCAGCGATTCGCAACTCAGGCCAGTGGCCACCAGGCTGTCGCGCACCAGCTCGAGGTCGGTGCGGAATTCGTCGGCGGATCCGTAGTGGAGCTCGGCGGCGGGCATGGAGCCGGCAAGGCCGTCGGGGGCACCGGCCGATGTGGCCCCATCGCCGGGGGATTCCCAGCCCCCATCGGAGAGCTGTTGATTGCGCTCAAGGGTGAGCCGCAGCCGCTCCAGCATGTAGCTCAGCTTGAGGCGGTAGGGCTCCAGGCGATAACGGGCGGCCCGCTGGTCGTAGATCTCCGGAAACCGCAACCGGTCCATCTCCAGCGATTCCAGCAGCGCCGGACTGACCTGGCTCCACTGCATGGAGATGCTGAGCTGGTCGCGCAGCTGCTCCACCGATTTCACATAGCGCCGCAGCATCAGGTCCCGCTGATAGCAGGCGGTGCGCCAGGTGATCTCGGGGGTCACCGAGGGGTTGCCGTCGCGGTCGGAGCCCACCCAGGAGCCGAAGGTGCAGAAGGCATCCCGGGGGGGGGTCACATCGGGATAGCTCGCCGCCAGGGCCGAGCGGACGCGCTGCTGCAGCTGGGGCAAGGCATCGAAGAGCACATCCTGGAAGTAGTGGAGGGCGTAGTCCACCTCGTCGAGCACCGAGGGCTTGAACTGGTGCAGTTCGTCGGTGCGCCACCACAGCCGGATTTCCTCCTCGAGCTGGTGGCGGCAGCGGTCGTGATCGTCGCGGTTGGTTGCCTGGCCCTCCTCGAGCTTCTGGATCAGGCTTGCCACCCGGCGCTGCTTGTCCCGCACGGTGTGACGCACGATCTCGGTGGGATGGGCCGTGAAGACCAGGCGGATGTCGAGGTCGCGCAGCACGCTTTCGATCTGGGCCGGCGGAACCCCGAGCGAGCGCAGCCGCTCGAACAGCTGGCGGAAGGTGGCCGGATCGCTCTGGCTGGCC
>JBAXOO010000346.1:0-2645 GCA_037133235.1 Cyanobium sp. ELA507 | reverse complement strand
CAACTGGCTCTGCCAGGAGCCCTGGCTGTCGACCGAGGCCTCCACGTTGATCCGTTCGGAGGCCTTGTAGTTCACGGTGATCTGGGGGGGGATATCGGAGCGGTTCGGCGCCAGCAGCAACGAGGCATTGATCCGGTCGGTGAGGTCGTAGCCGATCTCCGAACCGAGCACCAGCTGGGGCGGCACCCGCCGGGTTTGCTGCTCCTGCAGGGTGGTGACCCGCGGCGTGACGTAGGTGGGATAAAGGGCCAGGCTCACCCGCTGGCCAAAGGCATCGGTGAGGGTGGTGAGCAAGGGGGAGAGCAGCGACTGGCCCAGCACCGTGGCCAGGGCCGTGCCGGCACCGCCACCGCTGAGGCCGGCCAGGGAGTTGCCGCCGATCAGGGCCACCAGCCGCTCCTGGGGCAGGGGCGGACTGCTGCGGATGCGCAGGTTTTCGGCGATCCGATCGGCCGGACCACTCACGCTCACCGTGACCCGGATCAAGCTGAGCTGATTCAGCGATGCAAAGCCCCCCTGGGCCTGCAACTGGGTGTTGGCCAGGGCGCTGGAGCCGGCCAAACCACTGGGGGCCAGCACGTTGAGGTTGTCGGAAATGCGGGTGCGCAGGGCGATGTCGAGGTAGGGGAGCAGGCCCAGCGAGGGGGTAAAAATCGCCACGTTGGGCGCATCGGGATCGAGGCTGAAGCTGGTGGTGAAGAGGTTGAGCCGGCCCCCCAGCAGCTTCACCACCCCGGAAGCCCGCAGGCTGGGGTCGAGCCTCCCGCTGATCCGCAGGCTGCCGCCGGTGGTGAAGTTGGCCACGTTGGGCACCACCACCCGCAGATCGGGCCCCAGGCGCAACTGCAACCCATCGAAGCGGAGCCAGGGAAGCCGCGGCACCGCCTGCTCCAGGGAGAGGGAGGTCTGGGAGGCCACATCCGGCCCGAGCAGCACCAAGGGCTTCCGGAAATCCCAGTTCGCCTCCAGCAGGGCCGGAAGGCTGGTGGGCTGGGCGGGTTGGTTGGAGGCCGGTTCAGCCCGGGCCAGGCCGGAGGGCTGCACGTTGATGCTGCCGTGGCCGATCGCCAGGGTTCCGCCCAGGCTGGGGGCCAGCAGGCTTCCCCCCAGGGTGAGGCGCCCATCCGCCTTGGCGTTGATCCGCGACACGGAGAAGGGCAGGCCCCGCAGATCCACCACCAGGCTGGGTTCGCCGGCGAGGGGCCGCACCAGGCCAAGCCGCCCCTCCCCCCGGATGCTGCCGGTGGCACCAATCCGGGCCGAAAGCCCCTGCACCAGCAGCCGGGAGGAATCGAACAGCACCGTGGCCTGCACCCCCCGCAGCGTCTGGCCAACCAGCTGACATTCGCCGTTGCGCAGGCGCAGGAAGCCGTTGGCGATCGGCTCGCGCAGGCTGCCGCGCACCAGGAGCTGCAGATCGGCACTGCCCCGCTTCCAGCGCAGCGAAGACCCCGCCAGGCGGGTGAGGAACAGCAGACCGTCATCGCGGCTGGCCAGCCGCAGTTCCAGGGAGGGGCGCTCGGGGTCGAGCGGAACGGTGCCCACCAGATCCACGCTGTTGGCGGCGCCCGCAGCCCGCAGGGCCAGGTTCACCGCCAGATCCCGCTGGCGCAGCTCCACCCGCCCCCTCTCCAGCGCCAGATCCTGGGGCCCCACGCCGGCGCCGACCAGGCCCAGATCCACCGTGAACAGCGGGGCACCAGCCCCCAGCTGGTAGCGGCCCCGGGCCGAAAGGGTGCCCCGCAATCCCTCCGGCACCGGCGTGAGCAGGTTGAGCAGCAGCAGCGACAACCCCGCCAGCTCAAACTCCCCCTCGCCGCCCCGCAGCGGCCCCTTGAGGCGGACCACGAAGGGATCACGGCTGAGGCTGCTGTCGCGGTCGGCCTGATCCAGCCAGAGATGGCCGCGGGCGCCGAGGTCGGCCGAGGCGCGGGAAAACTGGGGGCCACTGAGGAGCAGGTCTGCATCGATGGCCATCTGGAGCCGCCCCAGCCGCTCGGCGCGGGGGGCCCGCTGCAGCATCTGGTCTCGCTCGGCCGCCACCTTGCGGGCCTCGGCCAGGGTTTCCAGCTGTTCCTGCAGGGTGCGGCCCAGGGTCTCGATCGCCAGGCTGCCAAGGTCGGCCGCCCGACCCCGGGGCTTGGGCGGGCGGCCACGCCAGAGGTCCCAGGCGGCCAGGAGGTCAGAGAAGAAGGCGGTACCGAGGTTGCGCGCCTTGAACCGGGCCCGGAAAGGCCCCTCCCAACGGCCCTCGAGCTGGGCCTCGATCGTGCCGCTCGCCAGGGCATCGAGTTGGCCGCCGATGGTGTACTTGCGATCGCCGTAGGCCACCCGGGCCCGCAGGACCCGACCGGCCACCCCCAGCAGCCCCGGGCGATCGATGGCCAGGTTGCCGTTGAAGGCCAGGGGCTTCAGCCCCAGGCTGCCGCTGCCGCTGGCCGGCCCCTCAATGCCGGCGGCCTTGATCTGTTGGCCGGTGGCCTGGATGAGGCCGGCCTACCCCTGAACGATGACGATGTGGCCGAGCAGTTGCTGTTGCTGCTGTTCGCCGGCTACGAAACCACCGCCTCCTCCCTGTCCTGCCTGCTGCTGGCCCTGTTGCAACACCCCAAGGAGTTGGCCTGGCTGCAGGAAGAGCTAGTGAG
>JBAXOO010000345.1:0-2650 GCA_037133235.1 Cyanobium sp. ELA507 | reverse complement strand
ACCGAAGCCGGCACCATCACCCTGGAGCTCTTTGATGCGGAGGCGCCGGGCACCGTGGCCAACTTCGTGAAGCTGGCCAACGATGGCTTCTATGACGGCCTGACCTTCCACCGGGTGATCGATGGTTTCATGGCCCAGGGCGGCTGCCCCAACAGCCGTGAGGGGGCCCGCGGCCAGGCTGGAACCGGCGGGCCGGGCTACACCATTCCCTGCGAGATCAACAGCAACAAGCACAAGGCCGGCAGCCTCTCGATGGCCCATGCGGGTCGCAATACCGGTGGTAGCCAGTTTTTCCTCTGCCATGCCCCCCAGCCCCATCTCGATGGCCAGCACACTGTCTTTGGCCAAACCAATGACCTGGATGTGCTGCTGAAGTTGCACAACGGCAGCCGCATCAAGAGCGTTTCCATCCAGGCCTGAGGGTCCGATCACACCGCTGCACCTCATTCAGGTGGAGCGGTGCTGGAATCCGCCTGATCCAGAAATTCGCTGAGCTGGGTAATCACCAGTTGCGTGAGTGTTTGGTCGTGGAGTAGGGCGTACCGTTTGGCCCGCCGATGCAGGTCGGCGGGCATGATCACGGAAAGTTTGGTGACTTCGGCAGGAATGGGATCGCTCAAATTTGATTGCGAAGACAGAACTTCGCCAGAACTACCTCAGTGAGGCTGGGACTTTTCGTTGCGGTCGCTGGCCGCCTCGACGGGACTGCTGCAAACTGAAGGCAGAACGAATTCGAAGCTGCGAAGGATTGCATCATATTGTAGCATCGGTGCAAGGTTTCGAGGCAAGCTGGGGCCAGTCCCGGGACCTTGCGTTTTCTGCTTTGCCCCACCGTCAGCACCCGGCTCCCTCCCACTCCCCGCAAGCCCCAGGCCCAGCCTCGGCGCCGGTTTCCGATCAACGCCTGGTTGAGCTCCAGCCCCATGCCGGTGAGGCGACGGCCCGGTTGAGCGTGACCCTTCCGCGCACGCTCTATCGCCGTTTTCGGCTCCATGCCCTTGAGCAGGACCTCACGGTATCGGCCCTGATCACTCGCATGATTCGCGCCGAACTCGACGAGATGGGGGCAGAAGTAGAAGCGTTTGGCGGGCCACCGGACTAACTCCCCGGCTTGGGGATCGTGATTCGGAAGGGCATCGCAGCCGGCTGCCTGGGTTGAAGGCACTGGCGCCGCTCAGATTCGACGCCAACTGATGAAGGCTCCTGGGCGCAGGGTCAGTCGCGGACAATGGGATTCTGCGGCGCTGTCGAGATCGAGCAGCGGCCTTAGCTCCGCGGCGAGATTGGTGCTCGGATGTTCCACCCGATGGCTGTCGGGTGCCAGCAGCAGGCTGATCCCTTCGCATCCGGGCCAGGCCACCATGATCTGCAGGGCCTCGGCAAGCAGGGGTGCGCTGAGCTCCTCCGTCCCCGCTGAGGCGGTGAGCAGCAGGGCGATGCGGGGCTGGTCCAGCAGGGCCAGCAGCCGGGGATGGTTTTCCTCCTCCAGCAGCAGCCCCCGAACCTGGGCCCAACCCCGCACAACCTCGATACGCTCGGCCACGGCCCTGCTAGTGGCCTCGCCGCTCCAGGCGAGTACCGCCGTGAGGCCATGGGCCCCCCCGCCATCCCCGTCCGGGCCCCGTCCCATCAAATGGCCGAGCTTGTCCTGTTTGGTCTGCAGATAGGCGGCATTATGTGCACCCGCATCCATCACCAATGGCACCCGGTCTTCCACCGAGAGGCCATAGCCACCCAGTCCGGCAATCTTGCGGGGGTTGTTGGTGATCAGCTGCAGCCGGTGGACCCCCAGGTCGCTGAGAATCTGGGCCCCCACGCCGTAATTGCGCAGGTCGGCGGCAAAACCCAGCCGCTCGTTGGCTTCCACGGTATCGAGGCCACCATCCTGCAGCGCATACGCCTTGAGCTTGTTGATCAGGCCAATTCCCCTTCCTTCCTGGCGCAGATAGACCACCACGCCTTCACCGGCGTCCTCGATCATGCGCAGGGCCGCCTCAAGCTGCGGCCGGCAATCGCAGCGGAGTGATCCGAAGGCATCGCCGGTCAGACATTCCGAGTGGACCCGCACCAGCACAGGCCCGCTGGCCAGCTCGGGATGGCCCTTGACGATCGCCACGTGTTCGCTGCCATCCAACTGATTGCGGTAGCCGATCGCCCGGAAGTTGCCGAAGGCGCTGGGCATCGTGGCCTCCGCCTGGCGCCGCACAAACCGTTCGGTGTCTAGGCGGTAGCGGATCAAGTCGGCGATCGAGATCAGCCGTAGTCCATGGTGTTTGGCGTACTCCAGCAACTCGGGAAGGCGCGCCATCGAGCCATCAGGGTTCTGGATCTCGCAGATCACCCCGGCCGGATAAAGCCCCGCCAGGCGCGCCAGGTCCACGGCGGCTTCGGTGTGGCCGGCCCGTTTGAGCACGCCGCCATCGCGGGCCCTCAAGGGGAAGATGTGACCCGGCCGGCGCAGATCGGCGGGGCGGCTTTCGGGGTGGATGGCCACCTGGATCGTGCGGGCCCGGTCGTCGGCGGAGATGCCGGTGCTCACGCCGTTTTCTGGCCCGGCATCCACGCTCACGGTGAAGGCCGTTTGGTTGCTGTCGGTGTTGCGATCCACCATCAGCGGCAGGTCCAGGGCATCGAGCCGTTCCCCCTCCAT
>JBAXOO010000344.1:0-2660 GCA_037133235.1 Cyanobium sp. ELA507 | reverse complement strand
CTCCCGGCAGGTGCGCAGGATCCGGAGGGCGATCTCGCCACGGTTGGCGATCAGCAGCTTGCCGATGGGCATCCGCAGCGAAGCCGGCCGGGGGAGGACGGACGGGCCGGACCGGAGCGGACTGTATCAGCGCTCACCCTGCCGGCCCGCCCCCGCCGCGGGGCCGCGAATCGGGCTGGGGCCTGGCTGGCGCTCCCGGCGCAGGCTGCCTGGCGCAGGGAAGGGCGATGGGTATAGTCCTTTCGGATACGGCCCGGCCGGATCCAGCCACGCGGATGTGGTGGAATTGGTAGACACGCACGTTTGAGGGGCGTGTGGCTTCGGCCTTGCGAGTTCAAGTCTCGCCATCCGCATTTTTCCTTCCCACAACTTGAGCCAAGCCTCGCCGGATCCTGCAGTCGATCCTGCCCAGGTTGGCATCATTTTGGTCAGCAACGGCCCCGGCGAACTCACCACCTGGGTGCGCCCCCTGGCTCGCGAATTGCACCGCATCCAGCCCCTGCGGCCGCTGGTGGCAGGAGCCCCCACCAGCCTCCAGCTGGTGCTGGTGCCCTGTCCCAATGCCACGGGGCAGGAGAAGCGGGTGGCCCGCGGCTGGGGATTGTTTGAGCGGGTGCTGCCGGCCGGCCGGTTCTGGGGGCTGCTGCTGCGCCCGCGTCGCCATGGCCCCTGGCCCCGGCGGGGGGTGGTGGTGTTCCTCGGTGGTGACCAGTTCTGGACCGTGCTCCTATCGGCCCGCCTCGGCTACCGCCACCTCACCTATGCCGAGTGGGTGGCGCGCTGGCCCCAGTGGAATGACCGGATCGCCACCATGGGGCCCACCGCCAGCCGCAGGCTGGCCCCCCGCTGGCGGGGCCGGGCCCGGGAAGTGGGGGATCTGATGGCCGATCTCTCCGCTGCTGCTCGGCGGGATACCCCCCTGCCTGCGGGGGAATGGGTGGCCCTATTGCCGGGCTCGAAGCGGGCCAAGCTCCAGGTGGGGGTGCCGTTTCTGCTGGAGGTCGTCGATCGCCTGGCGGCCCTGCGGCCCGGTTGCCGCTTCCTGCTGCCGGTGGCCCCCACCACCTCCATCGACGAACTGCTGGCTTTTGCGGCGCCATCGAATCCGATCGCCCGCTCCTACGGCACCCGCCCCCCCGAGCGCCAGGGGGACCTGCTGGTCACGGCCGCCGGCACGAAGATCCGGCTCCTGGAAGAGTCGCCCGCCCACGGGGCCCTCAGCCAGTGCCAACTGGCCCTCACCACCGTGGGGGCCAACACCGCCGAACTGGGGGCCCTGGGTCTGCCGATGATCGTGTTGGTGCCCACCCAGCACCTGGGGGTGATGCAGGCCTGGGATGGCTGGATGGGGCTGCTCGCCCGGCTGCCCCTGCTGCGCCGGCTCCTGGGGGTGGCGCTAACGGCCTGGCGGATGCGCAACCGGGGCTTTCTGGCCTGGCCCAACATCAGCGCCGGCCGGGCCGTGGTGCCCGAGCGGGTCGGAGCGATCACGCCGCAGCAGATCGCCGCCGAGGCGGCCGATTGGCTGGGCCATCCCGACCGGCTGACGGGCATGGCCGAAGACCTCCGCAGCCTGCGGGGCCGGACCGGCGCCGTGGGGGCCCTGGCCTCGATGGTGCTCAACCTTCTGCCAGCCGCGGCATCGATCAATGGCCCGCCGCCACTGCCTAGGGTTGGCTCCGCCCCTTTCCAGCCCGATGCCCGAACCCCAGAGCGAGACCCCGGTCGGGCCTTCCGATCAAGCGTGCGGCCTGCCCAGCGGCCTGGCCCGCAGCCTTGATGAGGAGGCTTGGCGGGGGCGCCTCACCCCAGAGCAGTTTCAGGTGGCCCGGCAGGGCGGCACGGAGCGGGCCTTCAGCGGTGCCTACTGGAACCACAAAGGCACCGGCATGTACCAGTGCGTGTGCTGCGGCGCCGAGCTGTTCAGCTCCGCCACCAAGTTTGATTCCGGCACCGGCTGGCCCAGCTTTTGGGATGGGGTGAACCCCGCCGCCATCACCACCATCACCGACCGTTCCCACGGCATGGTGCGCACCGAGATCCGCTGCGCCAACTGCGACGCCCACCTCGGCCACGTCTTCAACGATGGCCCGCGGCCCACGGGCCAGCGCTATTGCGTCAATTCAGCATCCCTGGATTTCCGCCCCGATTCGGCCTGATCTGCCGGTGATCACCCGCTGATCTGGCCAGGCTGGCGGCCCCATGCTCACCAGGGGTCGTCGAGCACCTCGGGTTCGACATCCACCGGTTCGGGGCGCCGACTGGGCGCGGGCCGGGCCTCTAGGGGCAGGGTCCGGCGCTCCCGGATGGGCCCCTCATCCCGTTGCAGCCGCGCTGGGCCGGTGGGTTCGGGGGGAATGGATCTGGCGGGCAGGGGATCGCTGCGCAACTCGGCCCCGCGGCTCCCGTAGGGATCGCGGGCGATGTCGCGCTCTTGGTCGTCGTAGGCGTTGCGGGCGGGGTAGGCGCTGTCCTCCTCGTACTCGTAGCGGCGTTGGCGCGGGGCCAACTCCTCCTCATCGAGATAGCGCCGCTGGCGCAGCGGTTCGCGCTCGCGCCGTTCCTCGAGTTCCACGTAGTCGTAGTCGTCCTCCCTCTGGAAGGAGCGGCTCGTGGCTGGCTGGATGCGCTTTTGCTCGATGGCGGTGGGCTGGCCGGCA
>JBAXOO010000343.1:0-2666 GCA_037133235.1 Cyanobium sp. ELA507 | reverse complement strand
AGACGAAGGCGTATTCGTACTCTTCCATCTCTTCCCAGTCGTCGCTGGCGAGGGCCTCGAGACCTTCGAAGAGCACCTCTTCACCAATGCTGTCCACGATCAGACGCAGGGAGGGGAACAGGAAGTGGTTCTCCTCGGCGTACTGGGCGCTGAACAGGCCCTTTTCGCCCCAGAAGAAGCGGTCGGTGGTGTGTTCGTTGCGCCGCACATTGAGGATGGCGGGAGCCATCAGGGCCGTTTCGGCGATGTAGCGGCGGGCCGCCGTGACCGGCTTGTGGGCGCCGGTTTCAAGGTTGAAGGTGGGCACGTGGGCGAGGACGCGCTGGCCGGCGAGACGACGGCGACTGATCCGCTTGCGCTTCTTGGACATGGAACGGGACCCTGCTGAGCGGGGAAGGTGGGGTGTGATGGGAGTGGGTGGAACCGGGATCGCGCAGCGAGGCGCGGGCGGCAGCCCTGGCGAATCGGCGGCTGGAGGCCGGAGATCCACGCCCTACGTCGGTCGTCCTCGGAGCGGTCTGGGAAGAAGCAGGTCGGCGTCACCGGGCGACACGGGCTTCCCCCGAAGGGATGTGCCTGCACAGCGGAAGGGCCCATCAGCCTCTGCTGTAACCTCTAACGCAGTGAGATGCAACGGAGGTCGTGTCGTTGGTGACTTGGCAAGGGCCCGGTTAGGGGTCGAGCCATGGTCGGGTGATGAACTCGGCGACAGAGTTGATGCTGGAGCAAAAAATCTGGTAATCGCCGCGGTCGACACCCTGATCAATCCGACGCTTGCCTCCCGCCCGCTCGTCACGGACTGCGGAGTAGTGGTCGATACCAGAACCTTAACCCGATTTTCCGGAATTCCCACAGATTTCCTGAAGATCAGCATTTATGCGCATCGGATCCGCACCTTTTGCCGGCCGTGATCCCAGTCTCCGATAGGTTTCTATCCCTCCTAGACCACCAGCTCGCCCAGTTTGACGACGGGGATGAGGTGCGCTCGTTGGTGGTGTACGTGACCCATCCCATCGACGATGCCCCCCCCGGCTTGGTGCCGGTGGGCCACTGGCCGGCCGATGGCCGTGCCCTGGAGGCGGTCGATCGAGCTAGCCAGCTCCGGGTGCCCGCCGAGGCCCGGCGATGGCTGCCCCTGCGCGATGGCCCCGTGCTGCTGGGTGCCCTGCAGGTGGAAACCGTCTCGATCCCCTGGTCGGAGCCCCTGCGGCAGCGCCTCCAGGCGGTGGCCCTTTGCCTCGCCGATGCCCTCAGCCTCGATCGGGAGGGGCAACGGTTGCGGCAGCGGCTGGCCTTCCAGGACGAGCAACTGCGGCTTCTTGTGCATCAGCTGCGCAATCCGCTCACGGCGCTGCGCACCTTCGGTCAGTTGCTGCTGCGCCGCCTCGATAAAGATGGAGACAACCGCAGCCTGGTGGAGGGGCTGCTGGCGGAGGAACGGCAACTGCAGCGCTATGTCGATGCCATCGGCGATCTCACCGGTCCGGAGGTGCTGATCGCGGCGGCGGCCGATCCCCAGCCGCTGCTGCTGCCACCGATGCTCAGCGGGCCGGATGGCCAGCCCTTGGTGGAGTCGCTGGCCCCCCTGCTGCAGCGGGCCGCTGCCACGGCCACGCTCCAGGGCCGCACCTGGCAGGCCCCTGCGGCCCTGCCCGACTGGCGCGGCGACAGTGGTGCGGTGGCCGAGATCATCGCCAACCTGCTGGAGAATGCCTTCCGCTACAGCCCTCCGGGGGCGGCGGTGGGGCTCCATGCGGTGGCCACGCCGGAGGCCGTGGTTTTGGTCGTGTGGGATGGGGGATCGGCAATCGACCCGGCTGAGCGCGAGTTGATTTTTGAGCGAGGCAGGCGCGGCAGCAGCGGTCTGGCGCTGCCGGGCACCGGGATTGGCCTGGCCCTGGCCAGGGATCTGGCCCGCAGCCTGGGGGGCGATCTGCAGCTGGTGATTCCGCCCAGGGTTTTGGCGCCTGCGCTGCCTCAGGAGGGCAATGCCTTCCAACTCAGCCTGCCGCCTCGACCAGCCGCTACAGCGTCAGGGCGTTGAGGGCCAGCCGGTGCGCCGTGGCGGCCGTGGGCAGGGCGGCGACCAGCAGGGCCAGGGTTTCGGCCCATTCCACGCAGGCTCCATAGCTGTCGCCGCTGTGGCCCCCAAGGCGGCGACCCAGCCAGAGCGGCACAAGCAGGGCCGGCAGCAGACCCGCCAGGCCGGCCAGGGGCCAGCCGGCCACCAACGCCAGCCCCACCAAGCTGCCCACCAGCAGGAGGGTGGGCCGGAGCTCGGCCGCTAGGCCAGCCCAGTGCTCGCGGTGGAAGGCCGCCGTGCCACCGGGCCTGAGGTAAGGGAAGCGGGCCATCGCCAGCAGCGGTGCCACCCGGCCCCAGAGGGCAGCCCAAACCAAGGCCATCGGGGCCGCGGCGGCCAGGGTGGCGAGGGCGGCGCTGCGCAGCAGCAGCAGCAGGGCCAGGGCCTGGGCGCCGCTGGCCCCCACCCGGCTGTCGTCCATGGCCTCCAGCAGCCGATCCCCCGCCGCCAGGCCATCGGCGGTGTCCATGGCGCCATCCATATGGAGGCCGCCCGAGAGCAGCAGGCCCGCCGACAGCACCAGCGCCACCTGGGCCAGCAGGGGCACCCGGCCCTCCAGGCCCCACCAGAGCAGCCCCTGCAG
>JBAXOO010000342.1:0-2674 GCA_037133235.1 Cyanobium sp. ELA507 | reverse complement strand
GGTTGGAGGGTCACGCTCGGCGCCATGCCGGCCAGCCGTTGGGCCAGCAGGGGCCAGAACCGCATGGCCAGGCCGGGGTCGTTATCGAGTGGACCGAGCTGCTGGAGACACCGCCTGAGCCGGACCGCCTCAGCCGGGGCATCCTCCTGGAGGCGGCGGTTGAGCAGTTGCAGGCCTGTGGAGAGCACCGGTGGGTCGAACCGCACCAGCAGCCGTCGCGCCTCGGCCGGGCCCTCCAGGGCCAAGCCCACCTGCACCTTGGGGGTGATCAACAGCAGCAGCGGGTCGGTGCCGTCGTCCTCCCGTAAGGGCAGGCGATGGAAGCTGAAGGGCCCGCTCTCCGGAGCGGCGTCCGGGTCACGGCGTCCGCTCAGGAGCGGTGGTGCCGGCAACAGCGTGCCGATCTCCTCCGGCGCCCACACCCAGCCCTGCAGGCCCTGCAGTAACGCCGGTTCGTAGAGCGCCGGCAGGGGCGCGGCCAGCCAGAGGCCCTGTGGTGCTCCGGCCCCGCGGCCCAGCAGGTCCTCCTGGAGGGTGGCCAGGGCTGCCCACCATTGGCGCCGAACGCTGTCGTCGTCACTGCCGCCAGCGGGCACCCCCCGGGCCAGTTCCCGCCGCAGATCCTCGAGGGTCACCCTTGCCTCAGCCATGCCCGGCCCCCTCCGGTGTTCCACACCAGTCCATCACCAGCGGCTACTGCTGCGGCTTCGGCGCAGCACGGCAGCGCAGAGCCCGAGCGACGCATAGTTCACCAGCATCGCCGAGCGGCCATAGCTCACCCAGGGGAGGGGGATGCCGGTGACTGGACCAAGCCCGATGGTCATGCAGATGTTGACAAACACCTGAAACATCAGCATGGCCCCGATTCCTACCACCACGAGGGATTCCACATCGGTGCGGGCCCGGGTGGCGATCTGGATCAGCCGCCAGCAGAGCAGGGCGTAGGCCAGCACCACCAGGGTGGAGCCGAGGAAGCCGGTTTCCTCGCCCAGGGCGCTGAAGATGAAATCGGTGTGTTGCTCCGGGATGAAGCGCAACAGGGTGAGGTGACCATGCATCAATCCGGTGCCCCAGAGGCCGCCGGAGCCAATGCCCACCTTGCTCTGGAGCAGGTGGTATCCCCCCCCGAGGGGATCCTTGGAGGGATCGAGGAAGAGCACCAGTCGATCCCGCTGGTACTCCTTCAGGCCGTGCATCCACAGGTAAGGGGTGAGCACCGCGAAGAGCCCCTGAACGGCCAGCACCGCCGCCAGGGCCGCGCGCTTCCAGGGCAGGGAGGTCCAGGCCAGCCAGCCCATCCAGGGGATCCACAGCACCAGGAGCCAGGGTTGGACCCCGGCCACGATTGCCGTCACCAACGGCGATAGCAGCAGGGTGAGCCACGGCAGGGGCAAGCCGGCCCAGAAGAGCATCACCAGCAGCACGGCGCCAAACACCAGGGAGGTGCCGAGGTCGGGTTGGATGAACACCAGGGCCCAGGGCAGGGCGATCAGACCGATGGGCCGCACCAGATCCACCGGGCGCTCTACTGGAAAACGGGAGAGCACCCCGGCCAGCAGCAGGATCGCCGCGAGCTTGGCGAATTCCGAGGGCTGGACATGGAAGCCGGCGATGCTGATCCAACGTTGGGCCCCCAGGGCGGAGGTGCCCACAAACCGCACGGCCACCAGGCTCAGGATCGTGGCGCCGTAGATCGGCCACTGCAGGGATTGCACCCGCTCGATCGGTAGCCGGGCCACCAGCAGGGCCAGGCCCATGCCCACCGCCGCCGTGATCCAGTGTTGATACCAGTCGGCGTAGTCGGCCTGGCGCTGGGTGCTGGCAATCAGGATGCCGGCCAGCAGGGTGAGCCCGAGCGGGATCCCCCACAGCAGCAGGTCGGTGTTGGCGAAGAGGGACCGGCGACCACGGCCTCCCCTGGAGATGGAGCCGCGCCGGGTGGCAAGGCGGGTCACTGCGCTCAGGCCAGGGCCTTCCCGGCCCCGCAGCGGGAGGCCAGGTCGGCCGCCAGGGCCTGGAAGGCCCGGCCGCTGGCGGAGTCCGGAGCCGCCAGCACCACGGGCAGGCCCCGGTCGCCGCCCTCCTGGACGGCCATCTCCAGGGGCAGTTCGGCCAGCAGGGGCACGCCGGCCTCGTCGGCCAGGCGGCGGCCGCCGCCGCTGCCGAAGATCGGATAGCGCCGCTCGGGCAGGTCAGGGGGGATGAAGGCGCTCATGTTTTCCACCACGCCCAGCACCTCCACACCCATCTGCAGGAACATGGCCAGGCCGCGCCGGGCGTCCTGGAGGGCCACCTGTTGGGGGGTGGTCACAATCACCACGCCGGCCATCGGGACCGCCTGGGCCACGGTGAGCTGGGCGTCGCCGGTGCCGGGCGGTAGATCCACCACCAGCACATCCCGCTCGCCCCAGGCCACCTGGTATAGAAACTGGCGGATGATGCCGTTGAGCATGGGACCCCGCCAGATCACCGGCTGGTTTTCCTGGATCAGCAGGCCCATCGACACCATGGCGATGCCGCAGGTTTCAATCGGCACCAGGATCTGCTCGCTGCCGTCCCCACCCCGCACCTCGGGGGAACGGTCGGCCACCCCCAGCATGGTGGGGGCATTGGGGCCGTAGATATCGGCATCGAGCAGGCCGACCTTGAGGCCCTGGCCGCCCAGGGCCTCAAG
>JBAXOO010000341.1:0-2675 GCA_037133235.1 Cyanobium sp. ELA507 | reverse complement strand
TGCCCCACCAGCGGGCCCGCCCCCTCAAGCCGGGTAGCACCTATCCCGCCAAGGACCTCTGCAGCCAGTGCGGCCTCTGCGACAGCCGTTGGGTGGCCTACGTGCGATCGGCCTGCGCCTTTCTGGAGCAGCGTTTCGAGGCGATGGAAACCGAAGCCCATGGCCGCTCCCGCCAGCTCGACGACGACAACGAGCTCTACTTCGGCGTGCACCAGCGCATGGTCACCGCCCGGCTTCAGCAACCGATCGAGGGGGCCCAGTGGACGGGCATCGTCAGTCGCCTGGGGGTGCGGGCCCTGGAATCGGGCCTGGTGGATGCGGTGCTGTGCGTGCAGCAGAGCCCCCACGACCGCTTTACGCCGGTGCCCGTGTTGGCCCGCACCGCGCAGGAGGTGCTGGCGGCCCGGGTCAACAAGCCCACCCTTTCCCCCAATCTCAAGGTGCTCGAAGAGCTGGAGGGCAGCGGCATCCGCCGCTTGCTGGCGGTGGGGGTGGGGTGCCAGGTGCAGGCCCTTCGGGCCGTGCAGGCCACCCTTCCCCTCGATGAGCTCTACGTGCTGGGCCTGCCCTGCGTCGACAACGTCAGTCGCGCTGGGCTGCAGACCTTCCTCAATAGCGCCAGCCGCTCCCCCGACACGGTGGTGCATTACGAGTTCATGCAGGACTTCCGCATCCACTTCCGCCATAGCGATGGCAGCGAGGAAATGGTGCCCTTCTTCGCCCTCGACACGCCGGCCCTGAAGGACGTGTTTGCCCCCAGCTGCCTCAGCTGCTTCGACTACACCAATGCCGGCGCCGATCTGGTGGTGGGCTACATGGGGGCGGAATTCGGCCGCCAGTGGATCACGGTGCGCAACCCCCGCGGCCAGCAGCTGCTGGATTTGGTGGAAGCCGAACTCGACACCGCCCCGGTGACCAGCCAGGGCGACCGCCGCGCCGCCGTGCAGCAGGGCATCGAGGCCTACGACCGGGCCGTGAAATTGCCCCGTTGGCTGGCCGAGGTCATTGCTCGGGTGGTGCAGCGCTTCGGGCCGAAGGGCCTGGAATACGGCCGCTTCTCGATCGATTCCCACTTCACCCGCAACGCTCTCTGGCTGAAGCGCCACCATCCGGAGCAGGTGGAGCGCCAGATTCCAGCCTTTGCCCAGCGCATCGTGGACCGCTACCGCCTCCCCAAACCGTGAGCAACCCCAGCCGGAGCTGCGGCGTTCTCCTCCACCCCACCTCCTTCCCCGGCAATCCCGGCAGCGGCAGCCTCGGAGCCGCTGGCCGCGCCTGGATCGACCTGCTCGGCCAAGCGGGGGTGGGGGTCTGGCAAGTGTTGCCCCTGGCGCCCACCGATGGCCTCGGCTCCCCCTACAGCTCCCCCAGCGGTTCGGCCCTCAATCCCTGGTTGATCGATCCCCGCGACCTGGTCGATGCCGGGCTGATCACCACCACCGACCTCGGCGCGCTGCCCGCCGGCCCCAGCGATCGGCTCGACCCCCCACTGGCGGCGCGCCGTTCCCAGGCCATCGCCCGGGCCCTGGGCCTCCGCTGGGCCGACCAGCCTCCCCAGCGGCGCCAGGCCTTTGAGCGCTGGCGCCGCGAGCAGGGCTCCTGGTTGCGCGACCACTGCCTGTTCATGGTGCTGCGGCAGCTCCAGGAGGGCAGGCCCTGGTGGGAGTGGCCCGGCCCCCTCGCCCGTCGCCAAGGCCGGGCCCTGCGGGCCCTCGAACGGGAGCACGGCCAAGCCCTGCTGGAGGAGGCCCTGCTGCAATGGCAGCTGCAGGCGCAGTGGGAGGGCCTGCGGCAGCGGGCCCGCAGCCAGGGGGTGCAGTTGCTGGGCGACCTGCCCTTCTACGTCGCCCACGACAGTGCCGATGTCTGGTGTCGCCCCCAGCTGTTCTCCCTGGGTCTCGATGGCAGCCTGGTGAGCCAGAGCGGCGTGCCACCCGATTACTTCGCGGCCACGGGCCAGCTCTGGGGCACCCCCGTCTACCGCTGGAGGCGCCACTGGCTGAGCGGTTTCCGCTGGTGGTTAGCGCGGCTGGAGCGGCAACTGGAGCTGTTTGACCTGTTGCGCCTCGACCACTTCCGGGCCCTGGAGGCGTTCTGGAACGTGCCGGGGGGAGACACCACCGCCGAGAACGGATCCTGGGTTCCCTCCCCAGGCGGCGTTTTGCTCACCCTGCTGAGGCGCCGCTGCCGCCGCCGCCACACCCTCCTGGCCGACGGCCGACTGCCGCTGATCGCCGAGGATCTGGGCGTGATCACGCCCCCGGTGGAAGCTCTGCGGGACCGCTTCGGCCTACCGGGCATGAAGGTGCTGCAGTTCGCCTTCGACGGCGCCGCCGATAACCCCTACCTGCCCGCCAACTTCGGGGGAAGCCGCTGGGTGGTGTACACCGGCACCCACGACAACGCCACCAGCCGCGGTTGGTGGGACAGCCTCGACCAAGGCGGCCGCAGCCGGGTGGAGCACGTTCTCCATGCGGCGGTGACCGCCCCCTCCTGGCAGCTGCTGGAGCTGGCCCTGGGCTCCAGCGCCGAGCTGGCGGTGGTGCCCCTTCAAGACCTGCTCGAACTCGACGACAGGGCCCGCTTCAACACCCCGGGCACGGTCGAGGGCAACTGGAGCTGGCGGCTCGATCGACCGGTCTCCGACCTGGCCGGGGCGGTGCATGGCTACGGGG
>JBAXOO010000340.1:0-2678 GCA_037133235.1 Cyanobium sp. ELA507 | reverse complement strand
GCCAGGCACAGGCCCGGGGCGCCATCCCAGAGGAAGCGGAAGCCATCGGGGGTGTCCAGCGAGCCGATCAGGCTGAGGGGGTCAAGACCCGGGCCCACCGTGAGCGGAACGGCCAGGCTGAGCACGTTGTCGTCAGCCCAGTCACCATCCCAGTCGCCATCGGACCGGCCACCCTGGCCAGCCCCAAATCGCTGGGTGGCGGCGGTGGCCTCCGCGAGCAGGGCTGTGAAGGACGGGGGGGCCTGCACCAGGTAGGGCCTCGGGCCGGCTCGGAAGGCTGCTCAAATGTATGGGTCTTTGCCGGCCAGCTGCCCCCGGTCCCCATGTCCGAGCCCCAGGTCGTCGCAAGCCGTTACGCCCCAGCCTTCCCCGGCTCGCCGCAGGCCCAGCAGCGGCGGCGGCTGTGGAAGGCGGCGATCAAGTGGCCCATGTATGCGGTGGCGGTGATGCCGGTGCTGCTGGCGGCCGGCTGGAGCCTGTCGAAGGGATTGCCGCTGCGCCTCGATCAGTTGCTGCTGTTCCTGTTGGCAGCGGTGCTGTTGCTGGCCTGGGAGAACCTGGCCAACGATGTCTTTGACGCCGATACGGGGGTCGATACCAACGGCAAACCCCATTCGCTGGTCAATCTCACCGGTCGTCGCGACCGGGTCGCCTGGCTGGCCCACGGTGCTCTGCTGCTGGGGCTGGGCCTGATCGCCCTGGTGGCCCTGCGCAGCACGCCGTTGGTGCTGACCCTGGTGCTGGCCTGCTGCGGGCTCGGCTACCTGTACCAGGGGCCTCCGTTCCGGCTGGGTTACCGGGGGCTGGGCGAACCGCTGTGCTGGCTGGCCTTCGGGCCCTGCGCCACGGCGGCGGCGCTGCTGGCCCTGGCCCCCGCTTCGGCCGAGCCTGTGGCGATCCCCTGGCTGCCGGCCCTGGCCCTCGGCAGCGGCCCGGCCCTGGCCACCACCCTGGTGCTGTTCTGCTCCCATTTCCACCAGGTGCAGGAGGACGCCGCCCACGGCAAGCGCTCACCGGTGGTGCACCTCGGCACCGATCGGGCCGCGGCCCTGGTGCCCTGGTTTGTGGCCGGGGCCCTGGCCCTGCAGTGGGCGCCGGTGCTGCTGGGTCAGTGGCCGCTGACGGCCCTGCTGGGGGTGATCGGCCTGCCGCCGGCGCGCCAGCTGATCGCCCTGCTCGGGGTCCACCATGACCAGCCGGAGCGGATTGTGGGCAGCAAGTTTCTGGCGTTGCGCTTTCAGGCGCTCAATGGCCTGGGTCTGGCGGCCGGGCTGGCGATCGCTCCCTGGGCTCTGGCCCTCTCCAGCCGGTGAGCCCCCCCGACACCGATCGCCTGCAGCTGGCGTGGCGGCCCTTCCAGTTCCGGTTGCCCAGGACTCTGGTCACCGCCCACGGGGCTCTTGCGGAGCGGCGGGGCTGGCTGCTGCGGCTGCGTCGCGACGATGGCGCCGTGGGTTGGGGTGAGGCGGCCCCCTGGCCGCAGCCGGTGGGGCCGCCGCCGCCAGGCCTGTCGCCGCCAGCGGGCCGGGCAGCGACGCAGCGACTCCAGGCCGTGCCCCAGCCGCAGCTCGCGGCCCTGGCCGCCACGATCGCCGACCTGGGCCTTGGGCTGGGGCGCCGGGAGTTGGAGCAGCAGTTGCCGGCTCTGCCGGCCTGCCTGGGTTTTGCGTTGGGGCTGGCCCTGGCCGAGCTGGATGGGCTCGGGGCTCCCTGGCGCGACGCTCCCGCCTCCGCCTTGCTGCTGCCGGCGGGGGAGGCGGCGCTGGTGGCTCTGGAGACGGTGTTGGAGCGGGCGGAGCAGCTGCAGATCCACAAACCAGCGGCGGGCTCCCCTGGGCGCCTCGGTGCCTCTGGCGCCGTGGCCCCTGGCGCTGTTGGCGCCGTGGTGCTGGGAGCTGCTGCTGCCGTGGATGCTGCCGCTGTGGGCGGTGCCGCAGACGCTGGTACTCCGCCGGCCGCCGCTGGACGGGGAGCCCCGCAGGCTTCCGAGCCCCTCACCTTCAAATGGAAGGTGGCGGCGGGGCCTGACCCCGAAGAGAGGGCCGTGCTGGAGCACCTGTTGGCGCGATTGCCCCACGGCTCCCGCTTGCGACTCGATGCCAATGGCGGTTGGGATCGCGCCACCGCCCAGGCCTGGGCGGAGCGGCTGGCGTCCGAACCGCGACTGGAATGGCTGGAGCAGCCCCTGGCTCCGGGAGATCTGGAGGGATTGGAGGCCCTGGCGGCGGTGGTGCCGGTAGCCCTCGATGAATCCCTGCAGCTCGATCCCCTGCTGGGCAGCCGCTGGTGTGGCTGGCAGGTGCGCCGGCCGGCCCTGGAGGGGGATCCGCGGCCGTTGCTCAGGCAGCTGCTCGCCGGCACGCCCCGGCTGATGCTGAGCACGGCCTTCGAGACCGGGATCGGTCGGCGATTCCTGGCCCATCTGGCGGCCCTGCAGCAGGACGGACCGACGCCCACCGCTCCGGGGCTGGCCCCCGGCTGGCGGCCGGCCGGGGCGCTGTTTGACCCCGATCCGGAGCTGGTGTGGGCGGCGGCGGCAGAGGCTCGATGACGACACCCGTTCGATGACAACAGCCGTTCGATGACAACAGCCGAGCCCTTGTTGTTGGCGCTCGCCGGCGAACCGACGCCTTGGGCCGCGGCGCTGGAGGCGGCCTGGGGCCAGGGGCGAATCGTGG
>JBAXOO010000339.1:0-2689 GCA_037133235.1 Cyanobium sp. ELA507 | reverse complement strand
CCTCCCTCCTCCGCCAGGCCCGCGCCCGTTTCCGCTGAACCTCCCTCCAGTGCCACCAGCGGCAACCCCGCCTCAGGCACGGACCGCTTCCGGGCTGAACTCGAACGCCGCGAATCCGGCCAGCCGAGCCGGCTGCGGGGAGCTCCGCGGCGCCTCCGGCTTCGGCCGCCGACGGGCTAAACCCCCCTCCGCTCAGCGGGGCGGGACCCTTCGACGGCCTGGAGTGGGTGCACAGATTCCGAGCACGGAGGCCCCGCTGGCCCCAGTGACGGCCGGCATGGAGCCTGGATGGCCCAAACGGTGCCACCAGGCCAGCAGGGCAAAGGCCAGGGCCTCCCGTTCGGCGTTGCCGATTCCAAGGTCCTCTAGGGGACGCACGGCAAAGCCCCGGCAGCGCCGCCGCAACTGCTCCATCAGGAAGCCGTTCCGGCTGCCACCGCCCGCCACGAGCAATTCCACCGGCCGTGGGCCCCGCTCCAGGTCGGCTGCAACCACGGCTGCGGTGAAGGCCGTGAGGGTGGCCAGGGCATCGGCGGCCGCAGCCCCGCTTGCCCCAGCATCGATAGCGCCGCCGTGGCTGGCCAAGCCCAGCGGAGCGGCATCGGGGGCCGCGGCAGGGCCGCAGGGCTGGATCGAGGCCGCCGCGAGTTCTGCCAGGCGCCGCTCCAGATCGGCAGCGCCGAAGCTTTCCCGTCCGGTGGATTTAGGGGGGGGCTGGCGGAAGTAGGGCTCCGCCAGCCAACGCTGGATGAGAGGTTCGTGGACCTGGCCTTGGCGGGCCCAGGCGCCATCGGCATCGAAGCCCAGGCTGCCCTCGCTGAAGCGGGCGACGGCCAGATCGAGCAGGGTGTTGGCCGGCCCGCAGTCCCAACCTCGGACTGGGGCCTTCCGCTCTGGCCCGCTGGCGGGTGGCAACAGGGTGAGGTTGGCGATGCCCCCCAGGTTCAGCAGGGCCCGCCAGCCCCCGATCCCCCCCAGCAGGGCCGCGTCAGTGGGTGGCACCAGCGGTGCGCCCTGGCCTCCGAGGGCCAGATCGGCGCTGCGGAAGTCGTAGACCACGGGCCTGCCAAGCAGGCTGGCCAGCAAGGGCCCCTGCAGCAGTTGCCAGCTGGCGCCCCGGCGTCCGGCCTCCGGTGGTCGGTGCCACACCGTTTGTCCATGGCACCCCACCAGCTCGGCCCGTTGGTCAGGATCACAAGCCCGGGCGGCTAGGGCCTGCTGTTCGGTCACGGCCTCGGCCAGCTCCAGCAGGTCCGCCGCCGTGGTGGGCTGGCCCTGGCCCAGGGCCACCAGGCGCCGGCGGAGGTTGTTTGGGTAGGCGATGGCCCCGCTGGCCAGGATGCGCCAGCGGGGCCGCTGGGGTGGGCCGGCGAAGTCGGCCAATACGGCATCGACCCCATCAGCACTGGTGCCGCTCATCAGCCCAAGCACCCGCATCGCGTTGTCAGTTCGTGGGAAGGGCTTCGAGGGCCTGGTAAGAGCCCATCACCACCAGCAATTCTCCGGATCCCAGCACGGTGGAAGCCGGAGGATTAACGGTGAGCCGTTTGGGGGGACCGGCCGCCAGCACGGTCACCTGGAAATGGCGGCGAAGGTTCAGATCCCGCAGGGAGCGGCCCACAAAGGCTGGCGGCACGGTGATTTCTTCAATGCCGTTGGTGTCGTCGAGACGGAGGCGCTCCAGCAGGTTGGGGCGCACCAGTTCCCGACCCAGCCGGGACCCCTGCATCCGGGAGGGGAACACCACCCGGTCGGCGCCGACCCGAAACAGCATCTTTTCGTGCAGGGTGCTGGTGGCCCTGGCGATCACTTGCCGCACCCGGCTGTCGCGTCCATCCTTGACGATCAAGGTGGCCGTGATGCTGGCCTCAAGCGGTTCGCTGATCGCGACCACCACGGTGTCCACATCCAGGGCGCCGGAGGCCCTCAGGGCCTCCTCATCGGTGCAGTCGACCACCCGAGCCTCTAGGGCCGGATCGAACTGTCGCAGGTCGTCGATGGCCCTCTGGTTGCTATCGATGGCCAGGACTTCGGCCCCGGCCTTCAGCAATTCTTCGCAGACCGCACCCCCGAACCGGCCGATGCCGATTACCGCGTAGCTGCCGGCGCTTTCCGCCGGTCGCCAAGGCCACCACTGGGTCATGGCCTCAGCGGTTGGGCTGGGGCGTGGTGCGCAGGTAGGGCCGGATCTCGGTCACACCCTTGGGGAACTTGGCGCGGGCGTCCTCGGTTGAGATTGAGGGCACCACCACGCAGTCCTGGCCATCCTGCCAATTCACCGGAGTGGCCACGGAATGGTGGTCGGTGAGCTGCAGCGAATCGATCACGCGCAGGATCTCATCGAAGTTGCGGCCGGTGCTGGCGGGATAGGTGATCTGCAGACGCAGCTTCTTGTTGGGATCGATGATGAACACCGAACGCACCGTCAGGTTGTTGAGGGCGTTGGGGTGGATCATGCCGTAAAGATCACTCACCTTTTTATCGGAGTCGGCGAGGATTGGATAATCCACCGTGGTGTTCTGGGTCTCGTTGATGTCACCGATCCAGCCCTTGTGGCTTTCGGCAGTGTCAACGCTCAGGGCGATGGTTTTGACGTTGCGCTTCTCCCACTCGGGGCGCAGCCGGGACACCTCTCCGAGCTCGGTGGTGCAGACGGGCGTGTAGTCGGCGGGGTGCGAGAAGAGCACCA
>JBAXOO010000338.1:0-2704 GCA_037133235.1 Cyanobium sp. ELA507 | reverse complement strand
GCTCACCCTGGTGCTGCTGGCGGTGGGCCTCACCCCCCTGCTGGCCAGCCAGTTTCTGACGCTGCAGCAGTTCAAGCGGAGCCTGGTGCTCAACCGGTTGGAGCAGGCCGAAGAGGTTGGCGCCAAGACCCTGGCCGATCTGCAGAGCTCCCTGGCCCGGCCAAGCCGCCCCCCCGCCACCGGAGGGTCGGCCCTTGGTGATGGGGCAGACCCCAATCGGAGCGCGACGGGGTCGGGGCCGGCCTTCGCCGCCATCGCCGATTCCGGGCTGCTGGAGAATCAAAAGCTGGGCCTGGGCCGTAGTGGCAGGGCCCAGTTGATGCGGCAACAACGACCCGGCGAAATGGCCAGGCTCCTGCCCCTGGAGGCGAAGGGTCAGGGGACCCGGCCCCAGCAAGACCAGGCCGTGCGGTTCGAGCCCCTCTCGATCAGCCCCCTGGAGAAACCAAACCTGCTGCAGGGCAACAAGCGGGCGGGCAACGTCATCGAAGCGGATGGAGTCCGGCGCGTGGGTGTCTGGCTACCCCTGGAGCAGGACGACACCGGCCTGTTGATTTCGGTAGAGCGCCAGGAGGTGCTCCAGTCGGCCGTCAACCTGCGCAGCCAGTTGCTGGCCCTCACCCTGCTGACCACCGGCGCCGTGGCAGGGGCGGGGGTGCTGCTGGGGCGCAGCCTCACCCGGCCCCTACGGGACCTGCACAACGCCGTCCAGGGCTTCGATGCCGCCAGCGAAGACGGCCTCCAAGCGGTGGCGGTCCAGGGCAACGACGAAATCGGCGCCCTGGCCCGCACCTTCAACCGGATGACGCGGCGCATCCAGGACCGTTCGGCAACCCTCAACAGCACTAACAACCGGATCCAGGCCTACATCCAGACCGTGCAGACAGCCCTGCTGGCCGTCGGCATGAATGGCGAAATCACCCTGCTCAACGAGGTGGGCTGCCAGCTGCTGGGGTTCCCGCCGGCCCGCTGGCTGGGCTCCAACTGGCTCAACGACTGCATGGTGGATGCCGAAGCGCGCCGCATCCTGCGGGATGCCCTGGAGCGGGCCCGGCAAGGGGAGGCCATGGGCCCAGGAGAGGGCAGCAAGTCCGCCAGCCGCTCCGACGTGAGCGCATTGGGAGAAGCGGCGGTCCTCGACTATCACGTGCGCAGCCAGGATGGCCGGATTCTGCTGATGCGCTGGCATAGCAGTTTGCTGCGGGGCGAGAGTGGCCAGGTGATCGGCCTGCTGAGCTCCGGCGAAGACATCACCCTCAGGCGCAGCCAAGAGCTGGAACTCATTGAAGCGCGGCGGGTAGCGGAGCAGGCCAATGCGGCCAAGAGCGAATTCCTATCGCGCATGAGCCACGAACTGCGCACCCCGATGAACGCCATCATCGGCATGTCCTACCTAGCCCTGCGGGCCAATCCAGAGCCGCGGCTGCAGGATTACGTCAGCAAGATCAACGCAGCTGGCCAGAAACTGCTCGCCCTGATCAACGACATCCTGGATTTCTCCAAGATCGAGGCGGGCAAGATGAGCCTCGAACGCACAGACTTCCTGCTCGATTCGGTGTTAGCCGACCTCAGCACCCTGATCGCTCAAAAAATCTTCGACAAAGGCCTGGAGCTGCTCTTCCTGGTGGATGAGGATGTGCCCCGCCAGCTCCTGGGCGACCCGCTCCGCCTGGGCCAGGTGCTGCTCAACCTGCTCTCCAACGCCTCCAAATTCACCAACCTCGGCCAGATCGTGCTGCGGATCAGTTGCCTGGAGCGACGGGGCCAGCGGGTGCAGCTGCGCTTTGAGGTGGCGGATACCGGCATCGGCATGGAGGAGAGCCAGCTCGCCAAGCTCTTCCAGCCTTTCGAGCAGGCGGAACTCTCCACCACCCGCCACTTCGGCGGCAGCGGCCTGGGGCTCACCATCTGCCGCCACCTGCTCGGCCTGATGGAGGGCACGATCGAGGCCTCCAGTGCCGTGGGCGAAGGCAGCACCTTCCGGGCCACCGCCTGGTTTGGCCTGGGAGCAGCGCTCCCCGCAGCGGTGCTGCCTGAACAACTCAACAACCTGCGGGTGCTCCTGGTCGACGACAACCCCATCGCCCTGGAGGTGCTGGAGGCCCACCTGTCCCATCTGCCGCTGCAACTGAGCTGCTGTGGAAGCGGCGAAGAAACCCTCCAGCAGGTGCGGCGGGCCGCCGAAACGGGGGCGCCAATTGATCTGGTGCTGCTCGACTGGCAATTACCAGGCATGGATGGCCTTGAAACGATGCGCCAGTTGCGCCAGCGCGAAAGCGAAGGCGCCCCCGAGGTGGTGATGGTCACGGCCTTCGGCCGGGATGACGTGCGATTCAGCGCCGAGCGGGAGGGCATCCGGGCCTTCCTCACCAAACCGGTCTGCCAGTCGGAACTGCTCGACATCCTGGTCACCCTGGAACAATCGGACTCCCGCACGCCGTTGCCCCTCCCCCCCAGCCCGCTGGAAATGGCCCAACAGGAGGGGCTGGCGGGGCTGCGGGTGCTCCTGGTGGAAGACAACGAGATCAACCAGCAAATCTGCTGCGAACTCCTCCGGGATGCGGCGGTGGAGGTCACGGTGGCGGCGGATGGGGCTGAAGCGCTGCAGCTCTTAGAGCAGCCAGGGGTTCTGGCGGGCGACGGCCTCCTGCCCTTCGACCTGGTCTTGATGGACCTCAACATGCCGGTGCTGGATGGCTGGGAG
>JBAXOO010000337.1:0-2713 GCA_037133235.1 Cyanobium sp. ELA507 | reverse complement strand
GGATGGCACTAGGGGGTGGGGCTTGCCAGCCTGCCACCAAAAAAAATCCCCAGCGATCAGAGGATCGTGGGGACTGGGCCATGGGCTGAATGACCTTGCTTGCAGGCTGCTATTCAAGCATGCAACAAGGGGCCTGGGTTGGCTGATCAGTCGCGGCGCCCACCGCCCTGGAGAGCGATGATCAACCGCAACACAAACACAAAGAGGTTGATGTAGGTGAGGTACATCCCCAGGGCACCAGCCAGGTACTGGTTGTCGTTGTAGGTGCGGGGCATCGTGTAGAAATCCACGAAGGCTGCTCCAACGAACAGGATGGTGCCAAACCCGGCGATCAGCAGTTCAAAGGCACCGGCGGCAAAGACGCCGGGAGCGAAGATGCTGCCCACCACCTGGATGACCATCGCCACCACCAAGCCCAGCACCCCGAGCCCAACGGCACCGGTGAGAGCCTGCCCCACGCTGTCGCTCATGCGACGGCCCATCACCGAGGCGGCGATGAAGGTGATGCCAGTGGCGAGGGCCGCCGTGCCCACCGCACCGATTCCGGCGGTTGCCACCGCATAGCTCACGATGCCGCTAAGGGTGAAGCCGGTTAGGAGGCTGTAGGCGGCCAGTAGGGGCAGGGCCGTGCTGTTGTCTCCCTTGGTGGCCACGTTCTGGGCCACGAAGAAGAGGATGAAGTTGCCGATCAGGGCCACCCAGAAGAGCGGCATGAACAGCGCCGCATTGGAGGCCATCAGGGCAAGGCCGCCCAGGATGCCACCCGCGGTGAGCACCATTCCACCCCCGACGTAGGGGAGGGCCCGGTTGACGACATTGGGACCGACGAGGCCGCCGCTCTGGGCTTCGCGGATCGCTTGCTGGAAGTTGCTGCTGGCCGGCATGGCGCAGAACGGGTTGAAACTTTCCACATCCTGCCAGCGATGACGGGGCCCTGGCGGCTGATCTGGTGTGGATCCCCCTCCCTAGGTACGAGGCCCAGAGGCGCTTTGACCCGCCGCCGGCGCGGTCGTGTGTGGGCCAGAGCACAACTCGAGGAAGGCCACAGCTGTGGTGGCTCGCCCCATGGATCGTGGCAGCACTGCTGGATCACGAATCATGGCCTGGGTCCTGTCGCGTGGGATCGGGCATCCCGGCGGGCGTAGGCCTGCACGAGACGCTGCACGAGGGGGTGCCGCACCACATCGGCATCGCCGAATTGGCAGATGGCCACCCCCTCGACCCCCGCCAGCACCTGGCGGGCCTCGACCAGGCCACTCAATTGGCCCGCCGGCAGGTCGATCTGGGTGATGTCACCGGTGACCACCATGCGGGAGTTCTCGCCCAGCCGGGTGAGGACCATACGCATCTGGGTGGGGGTGGTGTTCTGGGCCTCATCGAGGATCACGAAGGCATCGGCCAGGGTGCGGCCGCGCATGTAGGCCAGGGGGGCCACCTCGATCACCCCTTTTTCGAGGAGCTGGGCCGTGCGTTCCTGGCCCAGAAGGGTGTGCAGGGCGTCATAGAGGGGCCGCAGGTAGGGGTCCACCTTCTGCTGCAGATCGCCGGGCAGGAAACCCAGGCGCTCGCCGGCCTCCACAGCTGGCCTGGTCAGAACCAGACGCTCGACGCGCCGCTCCTGCAGCATCCGGACCGCCTGCACCGTGGCCAGGAAGGTCTTACCGGTCCCGGCCGGACCGATGGCCAGGGTGAGGTCATGGCGTTCCATCGCCTCGATGAATCCCTTCTGGCGCAGCGTCCGGGGCCGAAGGGAGCGACCCCGGATGCTGGTGGCCAGCACCTGGCGGCCGAGGTCGCGATGTTCCTCACTGCGGCCGCTGTCTAGGGACGTGAGAGCCGTCTGCACGTCCACCGGCGCGACCGGTTCACCGCTCTGCCACAGCGGCCTGAGCAACTCGAGCAGGGCGCAGGCCCTCTCCACCTGAGCTGGGCGGCCGGTCAGATGCAGATCCAGACCGCGCAGGCGCAGGGTGCTGCCGGTGAGGGCCTCGATGCTGCGCAGATTGACCTCTGCCGCTCCAGCCAGGGCTAGGGCGGCTTGAGTCCCCCCCAGAGCCAGGGTGAAGGGCTCTGGGGGGGTACCTTCCTGGACAGTGCCGGGGGTGATCAGGCCTCGGCTGCGGCGTCCTCGGCAGGAGCCGCGGCGGCTTCAGTGGCGGCGGCCTCAGCAGCAGCCTTGGCTTCGGCGGCAGCGGCCTCAGCGGCAGCCTTGGCCTCGGCTTCGGCTTTCTTGGCTTCAGCGGCGGCAGCCTCGCGGGCGGCAGCCTGCTTCAGTTTGCCGACCGTTTCAGCGGGTCGGGTCGATTTCTCGATCAGGCCACCCTTCTCGAGAAGCGCCCGCACCGTGTCGGTGGGCTGGGCCCCCTGGCTCAAACGGGTGCGGATCGCCTCGGCTTCGAGCCGGGTTTCCTTGGTGCGGGGGTTGTAGAAGCCCAGCTCCTCAAGGGGCCGGCCGTCCCGGCGGGAGGTGCTGTTGGTGGCCACGAGGCGGAAGCTCGCTTCCCGCTTCTTACCAAACCGCTTCAGGCGGAGCTTGATCATCGTGGCCGTGTCGAGAGGTGTCCAATGGACGACTTTACCCCCCCGTAAGGCGCTGGCGTCGGCACGGGTTGGTCGCCTCGCCTCAGACTTGCCCGAACCCCTTGCGTTTCTTCGGCGGCTTGGCTGGGCGGACCGGCGCCTGGCTGCGTCCGCCGCCTCCTGGCCGCCCCCC
>JBAXOO010000336.1:0-2720 GCA_037133235.1 Cyanobium sp. ELA507 | reverse complement strand
CACCTTCAGACCTGCCTCCGCCAGCACCATGGCCGCCACCCCGCCGGTGGCGCCAGAACCGACCACCACGGCATCGGGGCCGGAGCCACCGATCTCCGGGCTGAGCTCGCGCGCATCAGCCCCCTGCCAGCCGGTCGCCATCGCTCAGCGACCCCGCCGGACATAGCGGAGCAGCTGGCCCGGCCAGTGGAGGGGCCCATCGTGGGGCAGCAGCCGCAGACTGAGCATCGAGGCCGCCAGGGGCCAGCCACCGCGACGCACGGCTCCGATCAGGTGGAGCGGCACGGAAACGGCCAGCAGGAGCCAGGCCGTGAGGTGGAGGGCATAGGGCAGGGGGGGGGTGGCAGAGTTCACCAGGAATTCGGTTTCCATCTGCAGACCACTTCCCACCGCCAGCAGCAGAGCCAGCAGGGGCAGGCTGTTGGCAAAGCGCCGTAGCCGTCCGGCCCCGAGGGTGAGGGCATAGGGCACGAAGAGAGGCAGCACCAAGGCCAGCAGCACACCAACGCGGCCATGGAGTTCGATCCACTCGCCATCGAGCGTGAAGGGAAGGCGCCCCCAGCGACCATCGAGGCTCCCCAGCAGCAGCAGGCCGGAGGCGAAGGCCAGGAGCAGGGAGGCGAAGCCCCCCGGCCCGAGCTTGGACCAGAACCCCGCACGGGGGGGCGCCGTGAAGACCTCGGGGGGGGTTCCTTCCTGCATCCGGCCTGACCTCGGGGACCAGCCTACCTCGAAGGCCGGGTCCCGCCATGCACCCCGCTGTCCAGTAGTGGGCCTGTTTGAAAAAGCCCCACCCGCTGCCCAACGAAACAAGCGAATCGGCCCAGCCGCGGCCGGAACGATTACCAGAGATGGAGCGTTTGTATTGTCAAGGCGAAGGGCCTGGCCGCTTGCGGCTGGGTCCGAGTTGAGCGAGGGGTTAGGCTGTCATGGGGAAAGGGGAGGGTGGATATGCTTCAGAATGCGATCGACGAAATATTCATTCATTCGCTCTACAAGCCTTGGTGAAATTCGTTCCAAGTACCATAGGAGTCGCCACAGTTTGGGTTCAACGATTATGGCTCGGTTGCGTTCCACGGCACGAAGGGCTCGACGGGCGAACTCGGCTGGCTCCATGGGCCGCAAGATCTCCGCCGCCTTGGCGACCCAGGCAGGATTGATGTTGGAGGTGAACCGGCCGTAGCGGCCACCCGCAAGAAGCTCTGTGCGGATGAGTCCCGGACAGAGCACGGAGACCCTGATCCCGAAACGACTGGCCTCGACTCGCAGCGCCCTGGAAAGACCCACGATTCCACATTTTGTGGCCGAATAGATGACTGCCAGGGGGGAAGGACTGAGTCCCGCCATCGAAGCTGTGTTCACGATATGCCCGAATCCCTGCCGGATCATGAGCGGATAGGCGGCCAGAATCCCATTGGAGGCGCCTCGCAGGTTGACATCGATCAGGTCATTCCAGTCGGAGGCATGGCAGTCATGGGCCAACCCGCCGACGCCAATCCCGGCATTGTTGAACAGGAAATCAAGGCGATGGTGTTGCGCGGAGATCATTTCCACCACTTCTCGAAATCGATCGAGGTTTCGGACATCCAGCTCAACAGAGATGGCCAACCCGCCGCGCTCCCGGATGCCTTGGGCAACTTGCTCTCCAAGGTCTACCTGCCGATCGGCCACTACGACGAACACACCCCTGGAGGCCAGCTCCTCGGCCAACGCCTGACCAATGCCTGAGGCCTCGCCAGTCACGATCGCGGTCCGCTGAAGTGCCGAAGGCAATTCCATTCGCAGGTCTTGCTTGGTCATGAGGTGACCCCGCGTGGCGGCCTGTGGATTTCCGGGTCGCTTCGCCATGCCCTTGCAGTATGGCCCTGCACGGCAATTGCGAGCAACGGCCGTGAACATTATCGAATTTCAAACTGATCCACTACCCGACGTCCGGACGCCGCCGGGCCTTGCCCTACTCCGACGCCCGCTTCTCGTACTTCTTGCGCTCGGCGGTGTCCAGCACCCGCTTGCGCATGCGGATGAAGTTGGGGGTCACCTCCACCAGCTCGTCCCACTCGATGTACTCGAGGGCCTGCTCCAGGGTGTGCTCCTTGGGGGGCGTGAGGCGGGTGGCCTCGTCGCTGCCGCTGGCGCGCATGTTGGAGAGCTTCTTCCCCTTGGCGGCGTTCACCACCAGGTCCGACTCCCGGGCGTGCTCGCCCACGATCATGCCCTCGTAGCAGCGGGTGCCGGGGTTGATGAAGATGATGCCGCGCTCCTCCAGGTTCATGAGGGCGAAGCCCACCGCCTCGCAGGTCTCCATGGAGATCAGCACGCCGTTCTTGCGGCCGGGCAGCTCGCCCTTGTAGGGGCCGTAGTGGCTGAAGAGGCTGTGGATGATCCCCTCGCCCCGGGTGTCGGTCATGAACTCGCTGCGGAAGCCGATGAGGCCCCGGCTGGGGATCTTGAAGTGGAGCCGGAGCCGTCCGCCCTCGTTGCCCATGTCCTGCATCTCGGCCTTGCGGTTGCCCATGTGCTCCATGGTCACGCCCATGTAGGCCTCGGGGATGTCGATGGTGACGTCCTCGTAGGGCTCGAGCTTCTCCCCGGTGACGGGGTCGATGTGGAGGATGACCTCGGGGCGGCTGACGCAGAGCTCGAAGCCCTCCCGCCGCAGGGTCTCGATGAGCACGCTGAGGTGCAGCTCGCCGCGGCCGGAGACCTTCCAGGAGTCGGGG
>JBAXOO010000335.1:0-2745 GCA_037133235.1 Cyanobium sp. ELA507 | reverse complement strand
GTCCCCCGAAGATCTGCTGGCTTCGCTCGGATCCGGGCCCCTCGCTTCAGCCGCGCGGGTCCCGCGGCCGGGGGCTGCCCAGCCGAGTGCGGCCAGCTCTGCACCCCCTGCCAGCGGCCGGGAGGGCCTGCTGGCGGCACTGGGGGGCGGGGCCTGCCTTGAGCAGCTCAGCCTGGCGATGCATCAGGAGCCCGCCGCGTTGGCGGCCCAATTGCTCGAGCTCGAACTGGCCGGCCTGGTGCGGGCCGAGCCAGGGTTGCGCTGGCATCCCTGCTGAGGGGGTCCTTAGCGTGGAGGCATGCTCCGCTTTGTCCGATCCAGTGCCGACCCCCTGGCCGGCCAATTCCTGCAGGGATCCGAGCTGCTCGCTTGGCGCCATCGGATGCTCGCCGCCGGTGGAACCGCCGCCGAACTCGATTGGCTGTTGGAGTTGGGTGGCGGGCTGGGCTGGCGTCAGCTGCAGGAGCTCCGCCTTTGGCCAGAGCGGCCATTGGCTCTGATGCAGCCGCTGGGGCGCCTCGAACAGCTTTGGCTGCGCCACCGTGGCACCGCCGAGCCGCTGCAATACCTCGTGGGCCGCTGCCCCTGGAGGGATCTGGATCTGGCGGTGGCCCCCGGGGTGCTGATCCCCCGCCAGGAGACTGAATTGCTCGTGGATCTGGCCCTTGAACTGGCGCCTGCCGGGCCAGCCGCCGCTTTGCATTGGGCCGATCTGGGTACGGGTTCGGGCTGTCTGGCGATCGCCTTGGCCCTGGCCCTGCCCGCCGCCCGGGGCTTCGCCGTCGAGGCCAGTGGGGAGGCGCTGGAGCAGGCCGCCGCCAACCTGGCCAGGGCCGGCGTGGGGGATCGCTGCACCCTGCTGCGCTCGGATTGGTGGACAGCCCTGGAGCCCTGGTGGGGATCGCTCGACCTGGTGGTGAGCAACCCTCCGTACATCCCGTCCTCCCTGCTGCCAGGCCTGGAACCGGTGGTGCGGGATCACGAGCCGGCCCTGGCCCTTGATGGCGGCCCCGATGGCCTCGCGGCCCTTCGTTCGATCGTGGCCACGGCCCCGCAGGCCCTTGCCCCCGGGGGGGTGCTGCTGCTGGAGCACCACCATGACCAGAGCCAGGCCGTGCTCGACCTGCTGGCCGCCGCAGGGCTGGAGCGGGGCTGCGCCCACAGGGATCTCGAGGGGGTGCTGCGCTTTGCCAGTGCCCGTCGCCCTTGCCTGCGATGAGCCGGGCCTTTGCCGCTGCGGATTTGGCACTGCGCCTGGCGGCCGGTGATCCGGTGCTCTTCCCCACCGATACCCTGCCGGCTCTGGCTGCCGTGCCGGCAGCGGCTGCCGCCCTCTGGCGACTCAAGGAGCGCCCCGCCGATAAACCCCTGATCCTGATGGGTGCCGACCTCAACCAGCTGCTCGCCTACCTGCCAGGACCCTGGCCCCAGGCCTGGCTCGACCAGGCCCAACACTGCTGGCCCGGCGCCGTGACCCTGGTGCTGCCGATCACCGGGCCCTGCACCGAAGCCCTGCATCCCGGCGGCGCCAGCCTGGGTCTGCGGGTGCCGGCCTGCGCCCCTGCCCGCGAGCTTCTGCGGTTGAGCGGACCGCTGGCCACCACCAGCGCCAACCGATCCGGGCAGGAGCCTGCCACCACCGCCGAGGAGGCCGCTTTGGCGTTTCCCGATCTAGCCCGTTTGGCTCCTTTGCCCTGGCCCTGCGGCAGCGGCCAGGCCAGCACCGTGCTCGCCTGGGCCCCCGGCGACGGACCCGGCGCGGCTCCCTCCTGGCAGGTGTTGCGGGGGGGGCAGACGCCCGCGCCCCTGCGTTCGGGAGCCAACTGATGCTGGCGGCGCTCTTGGTTGTGCTGGTCACCCTTGGTTTGGCCCAGGGGTTGCTGAGGCCCCTGGTGCTGTTACTCACCCCGGTGCTGAGCCTTTCCTGGCTGGGCTGGGGCTTCCTGATCCTTTTCCTGTGGC
The DNA here is from genome assembly GCA_037133235.1 of Cyanobium sp. ELA507. Lineage (GTDB taxonomy): Bacteria > Cyanobacteriota > Cyanobacteriia > PCC-6307 > Cyanobiaceae > Cyanobium. The sequence continues at coordinate 783 of JBAXOO010000335.1, read as the reverse complement.
TCTTGGCCGGGCGGAGCCCCCAGGACAACGACCCCGGAGGCCCCTCCCCATCCAGCTGATCAGCGGGGCGGGCGCGGGGCAGGTATCACTTGCCACTCAATCATGTCCACCGCTCCGAGGCTGCGTTCGGCAGCGTCGCCCACCTGCATCCGGATCAGATCTGCCCGGCCCGAACGGATGCGGAGGTCTTCCTTGAGGGGAAAGGTCTTCTGGCCCTCCAGCAACCCGGCGTACAGGCTCTCGCCAGCGGCGGTCTGAACCTCTACCCAGCTGGGGCCTTTGCTGCTGAGGAGCAGGCTGACGCTGCTGCTGGCGCTGGGCTGGCTGGTCGCCTGGGGCGCGACGGCCGTGCTGGGGAGCGTTGGGGTTGTTGGGCGCGGTGGAGTGGAGCGGGGTAGCAAAGCACCGATGGCCAGCCCCGTCAGGGCCAGGCCTGCCACCAGGAAGGCTGCGCGGGAGCTGCCGCCGGGGATGCGGATGGCCCCAGCCAGGCCGGAGCCGGCACCCTCGCCTAGCCAAGTGGTCCGCCAGCGCCGAAGCAAGGCTGCTCGGCTGGCCGGGGTGGGGGTTTCGCTGCCGGATTCGGAGGGGTCTGCGGCCGAAGGGGGAGCTGCAGCTATCGGCGCGGGGGGCAGGGCGCCGGCACCCGAGGCCTGGGGTAGGGCACGGCGGATCTGTTCCCGCAGGGCCAGCCCCTCCTCCAGCAGCTGCTCCTTGCGCTGTTGCACCGGTCGGATTCGCTCGCGGAACTTGCCTTCGAACAGCTCGGGCAGATCCTTCAGC
>JBAXOO010000334.1:0-2756 GCA_037133235.1 Cyanobium sp. ELA507 | reverse complement strand
AACGCTCGCCACCTACGTATTACCGCGGCTGCTGGCACGTAGTTAGCCGTGGCTTATTCCTCAGGTACCGTCATTATCGTCCCTGAGAAAAGAGGTTTACAACCCGAAGGCCGTCATCCCTCACGCGGCGTTGCTGCTTCAGGCTTGCGCCCATTGAGCAAAATTCCCGACTGCTGCCTCCCGTAGGAGTCTGGGCCGTGTCTCAGTCCCAGTCTGGGTGATCGTCCTCTCAGACCACCTATCGATCGTCGCCTTGGTGAGCCATTACCTCACCAACTAGCTAATCGAACGCAGGCCCCGCCCATAGCGCATTGCTGCTTTGGAGACGCTAATGAAAGCGTCTCAACATGAGGTATTAGCTACCCTTTCGGGCAGTTATTCCTCACTACGGGGTAGGTCACCTACGCGTTACTCAGCCGTTCGCCACTAATTTCCGAGCAAGCCCGGAAACTCGTTCGACTTGCATGTCTAAGGCATACCGCCAGCGTTAGTCCTGAGCCAGGATCAAACTCTCCGAAACAACGTGTTGCCTTACGGCAGCACGTTAATTTTCCGAGGGTCTGCCCCGGCGAAAAAACGGTTGCTTTGTGTTACCTGCCACTCTTCAGCTGTTAAGGTGCCGCCGACTTTCGCCGACGCGGTCGCCACGGAGACCGTGGTGACTGTAAGCGCTGCTCTGCTCCACCCGTGATCGGGGCGGACGGTCGAGGATCTCTTCCACGAGCGACGCGAAGGGGGAGTTTACGCACGCTGCCGTTCCCCTGTCAAACGGGGGGCCTGTGCGGGGCCGTGCGGGGTGATTCGTGCTCACCACGCAGGGGTTACGTGTTACAGCGGGCTCGACTCCACAAGGAGCAGCACGCCCGATGCGGCGGCGAGGGAGGCGACGGCGAGGGTGGCTCCGGCGGCGGAGGGTTCCACGCTCGTGGCAACCGTATAGATAAGGAGGGCGACGAGGCCGGCGATGCCGACCTTGAGGAGGCGGAGGAGGAGCTCGACGATCAGGTGGCTCATGCCCCTACTCTACGCCCCGCCGCTCTTCGAGGCTGCGGAGAATTGTTACAGCATCGGCGTACTGGAGGTCCGCCCCGAAGGGGAGGCCGCGGGCCATAGAGGTTATCGAGGGCACCTTGGTGCCGAGGCGCTCCTGGAGGTAGAGAAGTGTTACATCGCCCTCAGGGGAGGGGTTGGTGGCGATGATCACCTCGCGCACAGGGTTCCCCTCAGCGGCGGCGGCATCGATCCGCTCTGTGGCCGCTGGAGCCTCAGGGGCCGCTGGAGCCTCAGGCCCCAGATCGACAGGGGCGGGGGGGCTTACCGCTCCAGGGTTCTGACTGAACGCTATGGGTCCAGTTCCGCTCATTGGTTGGCGGGGTGCCTTGCCCTTGAGCCGCTCCAACAGTCGTCCCAGCGCCCTCTCCTCCGCTTCTTCGGCGTGGTCGGCTTCGCCGATGGCACTGCCTAGCCAGGTGTCGCCCTGCCGGGCCCGCACCACCACCACCCGCCTGCCGCTGCCATCGGCATGGACCAGTCGCACCTCGAACTGCATGGGTTCAGCCAATGGACCTCCGGGTCGCTTTCCTAGAGTGGCCCCTTCTCCCCTTCGCCGCTCCTTCCACCGGGGGGATCCGGTGCCGAAACCATGGAAGCGGAGTCACTGCCCTCCCTCTCAACCCTGCTGCAGGGAGCCGACCAGTGGGGGGAAGTGCTTGTGCTGCTTCCCCTGCTGGTGGCCCTGGAGGCGGTTCTCTCCGCCGACAACGCCATTGCCCTGGCGGCCATCTCCCGCCGCCTGCATGATCCCGAACGGCAACGCCAGGCCCTCAACTTCGGCCTGTTGCTGGCGCTGATCTTCAGGATTTTGTTGATCCTTGCGGCCCGCTGGGTGCTCCGGTTCTGGCCCCTACAGCTGCTGGCAGCCGGCTACCTGCTCTGGCTGTGTGGTTCGCAGCTCTGGGGCGATAAAGGCGATGGATCCAGCGACACCGCAGACACTGCTGCCGATGGGGCTCCCGAGGGGCCGGATCGGGGTCTGGTGGGTGTGGTGCTCACCCTGGGGCTTACCGATCTGGCCTTCTCCCTCGACAGCGTGGCGGCCGCGGTGGCCGTGACCGATCGTCTGGTCTTGGTGATGGCCGGCGGGGTGATTGGGGTGGTGGCCTTGCGGTTGACCGCCGGGCTGTTCATCCGCTGGCTGGAGGAATTCGTTCGGCTCGAAACCGCCGGCTACCTGGCGGTGGGGCTGGTGGGCATCCGGCTGCTGGTGCGGATCGCTTTCCCCACCCTGTTGGTGCCCGAGTGGTTCGTGCTGCTTTCGGTGGCAGCCCTCTTTGGCTGGGGCTTTTCCCAGCGGCAGCCGCCATCCCCAGTGGATCCGGAAGCGGTTGGCGGCGGTGGTGCCTGATGCGGATCCAGCTCCGCGATCCCCAGACCCAACGCACCCTCGAGGAGATCGAACTCGAGGATTTGGCCGAGGCCCCCCAGCCAGGCCGCTGGATCGTGGTGGGTCAGCGCAGTTTTCTGGTGCTGCAACGCTCCCACCGCTACCGCCTGAGCGATGGCCGCTACCAGCTCTGGGCCGTTGCCCTCGATGTGAAGCCCCAGGAGCAGCCTGCCGATGCCCGTGCCTGGCGTGGCGGCTGGGTGATCGGCGATCCGCTTTGCCACTTCAATGCCCGCTCTCCCCTGCTGCGCTGTGCCGTGCTGCCGGAGGGCCCCTGCGAGGAGGTTCGGAGGAGCGCCCTGGGCGGTCTCGA
>JBAXOO010000333.1:0-2762 GCA_037133235.1 Cyanobium sp. ELA507 | reverse complement strand
CCTGGCGACGTACAGCCGCTGGCCAACAGGGCGAGGGCCACGAGAGCCCCGCCGCTAGCCCTGTTCGACCAGATCGCGGAAACGGTCAAGGTTGGCCTGGAGCTCCCGCACCACAATGCCCCCCATGATGCTGGGTTCCATCAGTGGTGCAAGCACGCCGGGCAGCTCGTAGCTCACCGTGAGCTTCACATCGGTGCGGTCCGGGCCCTGGGGGTAGAAGCGCACGCCGCCCTTGGTGGGCAGGCCCCCCACCGATTCCCAGTGGAGCTGCTGCTGCTCGACCCGGCGAGTGATGCGGGCCTTCCAGTGGAAACGGAATCCCTGGGCCGCCAGGGTCCAGTCGGTGAGATCAGGATCATCCAGGGTCTCCACCGATTCGATCCAGCGCATCCAGCGGGGCATGGCCTCCAGGTCACTCCAGACCTCCCAGACCCGGTCAACCGGCGCCTTGATCTCGGTGGTCACGCTGTGTTCAAGCCAACGGCCCATGGGGTGCTCCTCAGGCTGCGGGGACGGGGAGGGCCGCTGCGCTGGCAGCGTTGGCGGCCAGGGCGGGTTGGCGACCCAGGATCGCAGCAGCCGCCAGCCGACCGCTCATGGTGGCCCCCTCCATCGAATCGATGTAATCCTGGCGGGTGTAACTGCCGGCCAGGAAAAAATTGACCACCGGCGTGCGCTGGTCGGGGCGGAAGGGCTCCATGCCGGGGGCTTCGCGGTAGAGGGACTGGGCCAGCTTGACCACGTTGCTCCACACCAGGGTGAGCCCCCGGGCCGAGGGGAAGAGCTCCCGCACCTGACGGTCTGTGTGGGCCACGATCTCCTCGGTCTTCTTGGGGATCCAGGGATCCCCCGGGGTGAGCACGCACTGGAGCAGCGAACCCATGCCCTCGCGGCGATAGTCCTCCGGGCTGGCCAGGGCCAGATCGGCGAAGCAGCTGAAGTCGGCGTCGGCGGTGTAGAGGAGGTTGTCGAGGCCGGCGGGCTGGGCCAGATCCTTGCGGCGGGAGGCGGTCTCAGGGGTGTCCCCGAGTTCGGTGACCCAGCCGTCGTAGCGGAGCTGCACGGTGGCCACCGGCACGGCCTCGAGCTTGTAGAGGTGATCGAAGAGGGGGTATCGGCGCCAGGCGGCGGGAATCAGGCGCTGGATGCCCGGCACATCGCAGGCGGCCAGGTAAACATCAGCCTTCACCTCGATCTCCCCATCGGGGGTGCCCAGGGTGAGGGCGGTGACGCGGGGGGCGGGCTGGCCATCGGCCCCGTATGCATCCTCGTCGAAGTGCACAGCGGTGACGCGATGACGTAGATGGAGGCGGCCGCCGCGCTGCTGGATGTAGTCGAGGATCGGACCGGTGAGCCAGCGGTGCGGCGAGCCCTTGAGCAGGTTGAGCTTGGAGGCCTCGGTCTTGGTCGCGAACATCAAGAAGATGGTGAGCATGCAGCGGGCCGAGATCGCCTCGCAATCGATGAAGCCGAGGGCATAGGCGATCGGGTTCCACATCCGCTCGATGCTGCGCAGGCTGCCGCCATGGCTGGTGAACCAGTCCTGGAAGCTGATCCGATCGAGATCGCGAATCACCTGCATGGCCCCCTCGTAATCCACCAGGCCCCGCACGATCGGGCTGGTACCGAGGGCCAGGGCGTTGCGCAGCTTGTCGATCCAGTCGAGCTGAGGGGTGGTGAAGAAGGCCTTGAGACCGTTGAAGGGGGCGCCGATCGGGAAGCGGAAATCGAGTTCGCGCAAATCGCCCCCCTTGTTCACGAACAGGTGGGTGTGGTCCTTGGGCAGGAGGTTGTCGATCGCCCCCACCTTGCGCAGCAGGGCAAAGAGATTGGCGTAGTTGAAGAAGAAAACATGCAGCCCCATCTCGATGTGGTTGCCCCCCTCATCGACCCAGCTGCCCACCTTGCCGCCCATGAAGGGCCGGGCCTCGTAGAGATCCACGCTGTGGCCCGCATCCACGAGATCCACGGCCGCGGCCAGCCCCGCCAGACCGGCTCCCACGATGGCGACGCGCACCTGCAACTCCCGCGATGGACCCGACTCTATGGAGAGAAGGGCAGCGGCGCTGGGTTGCGGCCAGGGGGAAACCCGGCTGCAGGGCTCCGCGGCAACCGGCAGGAGGGCTCCATAGAGTGGTTTGATCCGATCGGTGGCACCTCTGTGCCCCGCGATGGCTTCGATGCACCCCCTTCTGGTGACCCTTCCATGAGCAGCGACATCGCCACCCCCCCACCCCCTACGGCGGAGCTGACCTTCACCGGGCGCGATGGCAAGGGGATCCTGATCACCGAACCGGCCATGCGCCAGCTCGCCAACCTGATGGGCCAGCAAGGCCCGGACAAGGTGCTGCGGGTGGGGGTGCGCTCCGGGGGATGCAGCGGCATGAGCTACACGATGGACTTCGTCGATCCCGCCGAGATCCGCGACGACGACGAGCAATACGTCTATGAACCGAGCGGAGCCCCGGCCTTCCGGGTGGTGAGCGACCCGAAAAGCCTGCTTTACATCTATGGCATGCAGCTCGACTTCTCCTCCGCCCTGATCGGCGGTGGGTTCAACTTCACCAATCCCAACGCCTCCCAAACCTGCGGCTGCGGCAGTTCCTTCGCGGTCTGAGCCCAGCCCTTGCCGCCCCGATCGGAGGCCGCCAACCGCCTCCATCGGCCAGCTGCGGGGCCAGCGGCATGGGAACCTGATCCCAATCCCTCCGGCTGTGCCATGGCGGCCACCTCCCCTTCCCCAGCTCCAACAGACCTGCCCC
>JBAXOO010000332.1:0-2763 GCA_037133235.1 Cyanobium sp. ELA507 | reverse complement strand
TGTCCCTTCCCCTTGGCGTCACCCGGGTGGGGCTCTATGGCAACGGCGTCTGCCGGCCAGATCCGGCGCTATGAGGTCGCCGCTGGCCGGGCGGGGCGGCTTCACCCTGTTGGAGCTGCTGTTGGCCTTGGGGCTCGGCCTTCTGGTCTGCGCTCTCATGGTGCAGGCCCTGGTGGTTCAGGGGCGCCAGGGGGGTCTGCTGGTCCGCCACTTACGGGAGCGGGGGATGCAGCAGCGCACCATCGAGCTGGTACGGGCCGAGCTGCTGCGGGCGGTGGGCGTGCGCTTGGGGAGCGCTGCCGGCGCTTCCTGTGGTCTGGCGGGTCGTCAGCCGGTGATTCAGATCAGCACGGCGGAGGGGCCGATCACCTATTCCCTTGGCACCGCCCCGAGTGCGATTTGGCGGGGTCGGGTGCTGATGCGGTGCGGCCCAGCCTTCGGTCTCGATGGGGAACCCAGCCTGGGCGCTGCCCAGAACCGGGTGGTGCTCGATGGCCTCACGGAGGCGGGGTTCCGGGCCGAGGCCTTCGGTGGAGGCCGGCTGCGGCTGCGGCTGGAGCAGGAGTTCGGCTTGCCGGGGGGCGAGACCCACCGCATCCAGAGCACCAAGGTCGTCGCCGCCGCGGCCCTTGTGACCCCCTGAAATCCCGATACGATTCGGCCGATCCGGAATCGGCGCCGGCATGCCCATTGGACCGCGCCAGCTTCGACGCTTCCAACCCTTTCCATTTCAGCTTCGCTTCCGCCACGCATCCTTGGGTACGGGTGCAGCAGATCTGAGGGACCAAGGCGGCACCGCAGGGCTGCTGTCTTGGTGGCCCTGGCCCGATCGCCGCCGGGATCGTTGCGGTAGCGCCGCTCGGAGGGCGGATGGTCTGGTGTTGCAGGGGGTGCTGCTCACCGTGCTGGTCACGGCGATCGGGTTGTTGGCGATCGCCAGCCGGGTGGCCAGTTCCCGGGAGGGTGCTGCGGCTGGTTCCCTGGCGGCAGCGGCTCGCCAGGCGGCGGAATTTGGTTTCAGTGAAATCGTGGCCGAGATGAACCGCGATAGCAAGTCGTATCTCTGGGTTACCCCCTATGCCAGCTGGCAGGGCGTTGGCGAGGCCGATCTGCAGGCTTGCGGCATCTATGCCTCTGCTGCCCCTGGGGCCAACCCGATTGAAGGGGCTTCCAATAGCGCGACCACCAGCAAGGCCCTGCCTAGCTCGGATCAACTCTCGTATTCGCTCACCGATTTCCAGGCTCCCGCCAGTCTGTCGTCCCCGTCTTCGGCGACCTGCGCAGGTTTTGGCAATCGCAAGGGGGGCACAGCCACCCTCACGGTTGTTGGTACGGCTAGGCGGGGCACGGGAGACACCACCACCTACACCCTGAAGCGATCGGTTTCGGTGCGGCGTGCCGAGCCGGTGTTCCGCAGGTCAATCTTCACGGCCCCCGCCAGCCAGGCCAACCTGGCGGCTAGCGATCCGCGCTTTCCCACTTTTCCAACCCCGGCAAGCCTGGGAGCTACACCGATCGATCCTTGGCCTGCGGTGTCCTGTGCGCCGGGTAGTGGCGGCGGTTCAGTGACCTACCAGTGCGGTACGGAGACTTTTGACAACAGTAAGGTACTCAAATTTCCTTATACAAGTACGGGCGCCCTGGCCAGTTTCTGTCGTTTAGTTGGCGCTCAGACGGTGTGCATGCTTTCATCCCTAACCCTCAACAACGTGGACCTGGTTGTGGGGGTTCAGTCGATGTCAGTGAACCTTTTTGTGGATGGTGATCTGGTGATCGCCAGCAACGCCAATCTCTGCTCCGATGCCTCCGGCAGTACGGCGGTTACCCGATGTGCCGGTGGATCCACGGCGCCCACGGGCAACTGGAAGCGGCTTCGCCTCTTTGGCAAGGCCCCAGGCGCCGCCTGCAATCAGCAGATTCAGTTGAATGGCACCACCACCATCAATCTCCAGAATGCCTTCCTCTGGTTTCCGGCCGCTACCCTCACTTACCCATCCCTGACCTCCCTTCCCTCCGGCTTGGTGGGGCGGGTGTGCAGCATCGGCGCGCCAGCCAGTAACGCCACCGTGGCCACCCTCACGCCAAACCAGGTGTTTGAAGGTCTGGGGGATGAAAGCAACGGGGGAATCTTTCCAGGTGGTGCTAACCAGCCTGAAAAGATCCGCTTCGTCTACCGCGGCTATGGATCCCTGGAGCAGCAGCTGCAGCCATGACCAGGACCCTTCCGGCCAAGCGACAGCAACCCAATGCCATTGCCGGCATGACCATTCTGGAGGTGTTGGTGGCCGTGGCGATCGCATCATCGGCCATCGCCTTGCTTGTGCCGGCCCTCATCCGCCAGGCCTCGATCTCCACGGAAGCCACCAGTCTCACCAGCGTGGAGGCCGTGGTGAGCCGCGACCTCGACTGGATCAGCGATTACGCCCGCTACTGGAAGCTGCGCAGCGGTCCCTACAACCTTTCGGCCACTATTACCCAGGCCTCAAGTTATGCTTTTTCTCCCCAAGTCGAGTACGAGCCCCCTGCCGACCGCTGTGCCAATGACACGCTTGCCGAAGGCTTTTTGAGCGCCGCCTCCAGCGTGACGACCACGCCGGCCCGCCCCTATCCAATCGCTGGCTCCGGCAGTGTCGAGACCATCACGGTGGCCACCGATTTGCAGCTGGCCCGGACCATCACAACCCAGCTCAACCGCATCCAGGTTCTTTTGCCTTAACGGGCAGCAAGGCTGATTCGCTTCGCTTCAGTAGGCAGGCTTCGGTG
>JBAXOO010000331.1:0-2781 GCA_037133235.1 Cyanobium sp. ELA507 | reverse complement strand
CGATGGCAGGGGTGGAGCGGCGGATGCTGGATCGCCGCGGCGGTGAAGTGGCCCGCGCCACCTCGATCGTTCGCTATGCCCCGGGCAGCCGCTTTGAGCGTCACAGCCATGGCGGCGGCGAGGAGATCCTCGTTCTTGAGGGCACCTTTTCCGACGAGTTGGGGGACTATTCAGCCGGCACCTACCTGCGCAATCCGGTGGGCACGGCCCATGCCCCCTCTAGCGCAAGCGGTTGCACGTTGCTGGTCAAGCTGCAGCAGATGCACCCGGCGGATCAACAGCACGTGGTGATCGATAGCCGGCAAGGTTCCTGGCATCCAGGCCCCGTGGCGGGATTGGCGTTGCTGCCTTTGCACCACTGGGGCAGCGAGAACGTGGACCTCAGACGTTTGGCACCCGGCACGGTGGTCTCTCACCACAGCCACCCCGGCGGCGAGGAAATCCTGGTGCTCGAGGGGGTGTTTCAGGACGATCACGGCAGCTATCCGGCCGGCAGCTGGCTACGTCAGCCCCCTGGTAGTGCACACCAGCCCAGCAGCGAGCAGGGCTGCACCATTTGGGTGAAAAGCGGCCACCTGCCGCTCACGCTGCTCACCGACGGCTCAGAAGCGTGAGCCTGGCGTCTGCAGAAACGCCAATTCCTCAGCGCTCGACACCCGCTCCAGGACGGCATTGCGGTGGGGGAAGCGGCCAAAGCGGGCGATCACATCGCGGTGCCGGCGGGCGAAATCGGTGGTGCGGGGATCAGTGAATCGCTCAAAAAGCGGCAGGGCGGCCTCCTGCACCGCCTGGTCCTCGCTGTGCATCAACGGCATCAGCCAGAACTGCCGCCGCGCCTGCTGGGGTTCCGCCTCCAGCCAGCCCAGCTCCACCGCCCGCAGACTCAGCGCCAGGGCTTGAGGATCGCCAGCGAAAGCCATGGGGCTGTCGCGCCAGATCTGCCGTGGGAACTGATCGAGCAGCAGCACCAGCGCCAGAGCACTGGCCGGCTCAGCACTCCAGGCATCGAGCTCGCCGGCGATCACGTGCCGGGTCAAGCCGAGGAAGCGTTCGCCCACCAGGGCGTCAAAGGCCGGATTCTTCGCGAACCACTGGCGCGGCAGGGTTTCGCTGAACCAGAAGGCCAGAACCTGGCTGGCTTGTTCTCCTTGGTCTGGCATCAGAGCAACGCCTGCACACTGGCCACCTTGTCCTCCAGGGTCTGGTCCTTGTCGGTGCGCGTGTTGACCTTCACGGTCACCCCGCCGGATTGCTCCCATCGTGGGGGAGTTGCCCAGGAGCTGCCGTGTCCGCCTTCCCGCTGCTGGTGATCGTCCATGCCCTCGCCGCCACGGTGTGGACCGGCGGGCATCTGGTGCTGGATCTGGGAGTACTGCCCAGGGCATTGCGAGAGCGCAGTGCCTCCCAGATCCGTGCCTTTGAGGAGACGTTCGAGCCGCTGGGCCTGACGGCCCTGGCGATCCAGGTGCTCACCGGGATGTGGATGGGCTGGATCTACCTGCCTGGCTTCCAGGGGTTGTTCAGCCCGGCCAACCCGATCGGGATGCTGGTGGGGGTGAAGCTGCTGCTGCTCGCAAGCACCGCCGCCCTGGCCGTTCATGCCCGGCTTCGGCTCATTCCCAACCTCACAGACGACAACCTGAGCGGTCTGGCTTGGCACATCCGCGGCATCACCGGCCTGGCGATCGCCTTCGTGGTGGTGGGTGCCCTGATCCGGCTGGGCGGCCTGGGCTGAGTGGAACACCGAGCGCAACAAAGCCCGGAGCATGGGCCCCGGGCGTTTGCCTGCTCAGCCGTCATATCTGCCCAGGAGGGCGACACGTCAACTGTGCCTGATGTGTTCTTGGCAGCCGTGATCGTCAGATCACGTGAGTCTTGGGTTGAGGGTCGGAGCTGCTGACGCTGGCACCTGGGGCCAGGGTTCAAATAGGGCTTCCCGTTGGGTCCGGGGCACCTGAGGCAGAGCCGCTAACGGTGCAATGGACGGCGACACCGTCACACGCCAGGGAAGCCAGAGATCCGTCAAGAATGTTGGAGCAGGGGCCGGATCGTCAGCGCACTCCTGGCAGCTGCTCAGGGGGGATGTCTTCCATCGATGAAGCCTCCGAATCGGGCACACTCACCTTCGGATGAAAAGAGGCTGGCGGCAGGGATTGATGCACATTCGATGCTGCTCTTGATCTCCGGGCTTACGGGGCTTCACGAAGGTGGCTTCGACGAGATTGGTTCTGCAACTGGTCGATCCACCCCCGGCGGCATGGATGGGGCTCGAAACCGCCCATCTCCATACGGAAAGAGGAACACCCTCGATCCTCTTGTTCAGCCAAAAAGCATTAGTTTGTGGTTGAGAGGAAAGACCCCCAAGGTTCTCTCCTCAAAGCAATCCGGGTCAGTCCCCCGGGAGTCTCTGTGAAGGTGATTGATTGGAAACAGGCCCAACGTGGCACCAAACGGTTGCCACCCCAAGTGGACGAGTGAGCTATCTGCTATTTCCTACGTTTTGAAGTGTGAAAGCTGGGCTGCATAACCCGGCCAACAGTCACTTCTGGGAAGGTCAAGCCCCGAGCATCTCTTCCCTGAGCCGTGACTGACTCCTTGCCTGCCAGGCCCAAGACAGGGCATCTGTGGAATAAAACGACACCAGACCGGATGGCATCCGAAATGCCAGGTTGTGCATCCGCGACCAGTGCTAAGGCAGGGCTGATTCAAAGTGTCAACTCGGTCCTGGGCTGGGCTGCCGCATCGCCATCGCCAGCAGCGCCGTGATGTCATGCATCACCG
>JBAXOO010000330.1:0-2788 GCA_037133235.1 Cyanobium sp. ELA507 | reverse complement strand
CTTTCCGGTAGCAGGTCGGTGCGGTAAGCATCCACCATCACGTCCTGGCTGGCACTCACCACCGCCAGAAGAATCGCCACAACACCCACCAAGCTCAGGTGGGCCGCATCGGGATTGGGTTGGAGCAGGGCCATCCCGGCGATCACGGCCACCAGAGCGATCTGCAACACCAGCAACCAGCCGCGGCGGCGGTCGGGCCAGGGGATGGGCCAGCGGTCGAGCAGCGGGGCCCAGAAGAGCTTGAGGGTGTAGGGCAGCTCGGCCAGGCTGAGCAGGCCGATCATTCCCAGTGGGATCCCGCTGGCGGTGAGCCAGCCCTGCAGCAGCTTGCTGCCCACCATGTAGGGGGTTCCACTCGCCACCCCTTCCGCACCCACCGCCAGGAGGCGCCGCCACGGGGCCACGGATGGAGCCTGGGAGCTCGGGAGCATGGTGCCTACATCAGGTGGCCGCACCATAGGTGGGGCTCCGGGAGCCTTCAGAGCACTATTTGAGCGACCCCTCGGCAAAGGCCCAGCCGCCGTGGGGATCGCCGCCGGTCGGGTTGGCCAGCAACGAGAATGGAACCACTGCTGGCCGCCCCTGCCCCCATGTCGTTTTTCCGCTCCACCCTGCTGCCGGCTGCCATCGTGCTGCTGTTCGGCCTGGCCCTCTTCGCGGTGAGTGCCCGCATCTGGCTGCCCGGCGACATGGCCGCCCCAGCCCCCCTCAGCTAGAGAACGGGCCCGGACGGGCGCGCCTCCCCGCCGACTTCTACGATCCCCCCACGTGGATCGCCCCATGCCGGACGAGGCCCTGCCCTTCCCAGACCATCCATTTCCGGAGAGCCCTGCCCAGCTGGCCCTGGATCCCGATGTGCTGGCCCGGGAGTTGGCGGCGGAGTTGCTCGGCGATCCCCTCGATGAGATCGAAGCCCTCGAGCCCGAGATCGTGGATGTGGCCGCCGAGTGCGATCTCGGCTTGGTCCTGCTCCAGGGAGGCCATGACCAGCGCATGCAGGGCTTGCGCATCTTCTGCGAGCATCGCGATCCCCGCGCCATACCTCTGTTACTGCCCCTGCTGGAGGCCGCCTGTCCGATCCTGCGGATGAGCGCGGTCTACGCCCTGGGCCGCAATCCCCACCCCCTGGCGGTGGAGCCGCTCCTGGCCCTGTTGGCCGCCGATGACAATGGATACGTGCGCAAGGCGGTGGCCTGGAGCCTGGGCAACTACCCCGATGCCCCCATCCTCAATCCCCTGATCCGCACCCTCCAGGTCGATGTGGCGGCGGTGCGGCTCTGGGCCGCCAGTTCCCTTGCCGATGCCGGCGCCACCGGTGCCGCCAAGGCCGATCCGGCCGCCGCCCACCTGCTGCAAACCCTTCGCATCGATAGCGAAGCGGCTGTGCGCAGCAACAGCGCCTGGTCGCTGGGGCGCCTCTATCCCGACCTCGTGGAGCCCCGCCAGCAGGCGGTCGTGGAGGCCTTGCTCCACACCCTGCTCCACGATGGTGACCCCACCGTGCGCGATGAGGCCCGGTTGGCCCTGGAGCAACTGGAGCAGCCCGATGTGCTCGACCGGCTCCAGACCCTGGTGGATGAGGGTCTGATCGGCTGAGGCCCCATCAGGATCGGGGCCAACCCGGCTAGCATCCCGGCATCCACATTTCCCGACCGGGATGGCCCAGCGCACGATCCGCTTCCGCATCCGGCCCGATGGTCGCGTTGAGGAAACGGTGCAGGGCGTTGCGGGGGTCGGCTGCGAGCAGCTCACCGGACGCATCGAAGCCAGGCTCGGCACGGTGCAGCAGCGGCGTGAAACGTCGGAGGCCTTTCAGGCTCCCGAACTCACGGCACAGCAGTCCTCCCTCCTGCACCAGCCCCTGGGCTGATCCACCGTCAGAATCCAACGTTTTCCCTTTTCCTCTGCGATTTCCCCCGTTCCGATGTCGCACTTCAGCACCGTCCGTACCGAGCTCCGCGATCGCCAGGCCTTGGTGGACGCCTTGACCGACCTGGGCCACCCACCTCTCGATGGCAGCCGCGAGGTGCGTGGCTACCGCGGTCAGACCGTGACCGCCGACCTGGCCGTGCCCCAAGCCGAGGGATCCGACCTCGGCTTCCGCTGGAGCGAGGCCAGCGGCAGTTATGAGCTGGTGACCGATCTGGAGCTCTGGAAGCAGCCGATCCCGGTGGAACGGTTCTTGGCCAAGCTCACCCAGCGCTACGCCCTGCGCACCATCCTTGCCGCCAGTGCCGAGGAGGGCTTCCAGGTTGCGGAGCAGCGCAACACCACCGACGGCAGCATCGAATTGGTCGTGACCCGCTGGGATAGCTGAGGCTTCCCTAGAGCCCTTTCTCTGCTTGGTGGCCATGGCGGCCTTTTCCCCGGGGGCTGATCCCTCCCTTGCCTTTCTTGTTGATCCCGACGCTGCCCCCCCGCCCTCCGGGCAGGAGCCCCTGCTGGGGGGTGCCCTGCGCCAGAAGGCGGTTTGGGTGGATGAGGCCGTTTGCATCGGCTGCCGTTACTGCGCCCACGTCGCCACCCACACCTTTGTGGTGGAGCCGGATTGGGGACGGTCGCGGGCGATTCGCCAGGACGGCGACAGCACCGAGCGGATCCAGGAGGCCATCGACACCTGTCCGGTGGACTGCATCCACTGGGTGGCTTACGAAGACCTGCCGGCCCTAGAGGCCCAACTAGAGCAGCAGGAGATCCTGCCCTTGGGGGTGCCGATGCCGGTGCGCCTTAAACGCACCCTGCCCCGCGCCCAGGCGGGGCACCCCCCGCAGCCGCCAAGGTCGTGACC